>JBBPYT010000429.1:0-20799 GCA_038199665.1 Hyphomicrobiales bacterium | reverse complement strand
CTCGATCTCGGAGCCGAAATAGCGCAGCATCTCGGGTGTCGTAAGCCGGGACAGGGCGTTCAAATCCTCGCGGCCATAGGCAGTCTGGGTCTCGGAGAGCGACCGTTCGAAGGCGGCGTAATCCTGCGGCTCGATGGCGACCTTATCGCCGACCCCGGACCGCGCCCCCGGGCCACTGCCCAAGCCGCTCCCAAGGCTCGAAGACGCGGTCCGGCTATAGGGGCCGGACCCAGCCCCTGCCAACGCCGGCCCTGCCGAGCGGCCACGAAACAGCCTCAGCGCCAGCCAGATCAGCCCGCCGATCAGAGCCAATTGGACCAGGAAGCCGAACAGAGACGCCACGCCGCCGAGCCCGCCGAAGAACCCGTTGCCGGTGAGCATGCCGAGAACGCCCGCCCCGAGGAGGCCTGCCGCCAAACCGGTGCCAAAACCGAAGCGGCGGGGCTGCGCGCTCGCACCGAAGCCGGAGGTGCCCAAACCGGAACTCGGCGTCTCGGTGCGCTGAATGGGGGCGGCGCGAGGCGCCGTCGCGGTTGGGGCCGGCATGCTGAAGGTCCGGGTTCCGCGCGAGCCAAAGCTGAACCCGCCGCCGGCTCTGGCATCGACAGGCGATGTTCCGAGCGGAAGCGCGAGCACGAGCGTCAGCGCAAGAATTGCGCTGCTGACTGCCGCGGTGCGGCGTTGCCTCGGGAAAGTGGACGTGGTCATCGTGAGAGCCTGTAAACACGGGCAGATGCCCGCTTGCCGGATATGGTGTCGGGCGGGACCCCGCTGCAAGAACGACGCAGCCTCGCCGGTTCAATATTCTCGCGGCACGATAGCTGGGGTGATCCGCTCGGCCGAACGCCGACGATCGATCGTCAGGCAAGCACCTCAACCTCCTCGCCGACGGCGATACGTCCGAGCCGGGTCGGGATGAGGTTTTGGCCGAAGACGATCCGCCCCCGCGCATCGCGGCGGAAGCTCCCCAGCGTTCGCAGCGGTTCGTTGTCCTCGGCCATAAGACCGCTCGTCTGGTCGACCGTGACGACCGCGCAGCGGGCGCAGGTCTTGACGGCGGCGAATTCGGCTTCGCCGACGCGCAGACGGCGCCAGCCATCCTCGGCCCAGGCCGCCGCACCCGTGACGAGCACGCTGGTCCTGAAGCGGTCCATCGTCACAGGCTGGCTCAAGCGACCATTCAGGTCCACCAGGGAAGCGGCATTCGTCACCAGAAGCGGGAACCCGTCGGCGAAACTCACCCGGTCCGTCGCGGCCGCATATTCTGGGTCGGCCGGACGGGCGTTCGCGGGGTCGGCCATGTAGACGAGTCGGCACGGCGTGCGGAGCGCTCCGGACAACCAGCGATCCGCGGCTGGCCCGCCTGCCAGGGCCGGCACGAGGCTCTTCCAGATCGCCACCTCGACCGAGGGCGCCGTTGCGCCGGGCACCGGTACCTCGAGATCCCCGCCGTCGGGCGCCGAAAGCCTCAACCCCGCCGGCTGCACCACCGCGTCGACCGCCGCCATCCTGGGGACCCGGCGCTGCGAGACGAACGTGTTCTGCGGATCGATCACCATCCAGCGGCGGTCCCCGGCCAAGCCCCAGGGCTCGACGCGGGCTTCGCGGACCGACAAGCCGCGCAGGCCTTTCACTGGATAGATCCTGATCTCCTGGATCTTCATCATGCGCCGCCGCTCGGTCGTCGAAAGCTACAGCGCGAAGCCGTTCTCGGCCGCCAGAGCCGCAAGGTCGGCGGCCGGGCGCGCGCCGACATGCTGGATGATTTCGGCTGCCGCCAGCGCGCCGAGCCGGACGCAATCCGTCGCATCCCGATCGCGGGCGAGGCCCGCCAGAAAACCCGCCGCGAAGAGGTCGCCGGCGCCGGTGGAATCCACCACGCGCTCGACCGGAAAAGCCTTGACCGCCTGCGTTCCGTCCCGCTCCACCACCATGGCGCCCGACGCGCCACGGGTGACGGCCGCAAGTTCGCAATCGTCTCGCAGCGCCCGGAGCGCCGTGTCGAAATCGGCAGTCTGGTAGAGCGCATGCAGCTCGCTCTCGTTGGCGAATACGATGTTGACGGTTTTGGAACGGATCAGGTGAAGGAACTCGGCCCGGTAACGGTCGACGCAGAAGGCGTCCGACAGCGACAGGGCCACCTTCCGTCCCGCAGCATGGGCCAGTTCGGCCGCCTTGGTGAAGGCCTCCTTGGCGGCCGGCGGGTCCCAAAGATAGCCTTCGAGATAGGTGACCCGCGAGGCGCCGACCAGCGCTGCGTCGACATCGGCGACGGTCAGGTTCTGGCAGGCGCCCAGAAATGTGTTCATCGTGCGCTGCCCGTCGGGGGTGACCAGAATGTAGGAGCAGGCGGTCGCGGGTCCATGGTCGGCCATTCGGGTGGCGAAGTGGACGCCGGTCGCCCGCAGATCGTGGGCGAAGATGCGGCCCAGCGCGTCATCCTTGACCTTGCCGACAAAAGCGGCCCTGGCATGCAGGCTCGCCAGGCCGGCCGCGGTATTGGCCGCCGAGCCGCCAGACACCATCGAGCCTCGCCCCATGGCGGCGTAAAGCGCCGCGGCGCGATCTTCGTCGATCAGGATCATGGCCCCTTTGGCGACCTGCTGCTGAAGCAGGAAATCCTCCTCGACGCTGGCGAACACATCGACAATGGCATTGCCGAGGCAAAGGACGTCGTAGCTTTCGGTGGGCATGCAGCAACTCGGCGCAATGTCGGAGGCCGCCTGTCGCATCACGACGGCGTCGCCGTCAAGACAGCGCCTGGAGCGGCCCGACCCCGAGAAGGAGCGACAGGCCGACGGCGAGAACAAGCGCCGCCGCGGCGACTTCGAACCCCCGCGCTACGAGCGTGCCGCGCCGCGAACCGGTCCCGGTCAGTCTCAGCGCGACCGCCTTGGCCAGAACGGCCGTGGCGGCAAGCGCAGCGGTGGTGATCGCCGTGCCGAGCGCCATGACGAGGGTCGAGGCGATCCCGGCGGAGAACATGCCCTGCGCGAGCGCGAAAACCAGAACCAGAATGGCACCCGAACACGGCCGTGCTCCGGCCGCCACCACGGTCGAGATCGACTCCCGCCAGGAGAAATCGTCGCCCAGCGCCGCGGGGTCGGGCGCGTGAAAATGGCCGCAGCCGGGACCATGCTCGTGCGCGGCATCGCACACGAAATACGACGCCGTCCCGCTCGATCCGTTCGGTCCCGGTCCGACGGACGCGCCCTCGAAGCGGTACCGGCGTTCGCCCGATCCGGCCGACGATAGGCCCGCGAAGGCGAGATCGGGCGCCGACTCGGGGACGAGGCCGAAGGCCGGTGTGGCCCCGGATATACGCGCCGCCCGCACGGCGCCCCAGAAGGCCCGCCCCTTGCGCCACAGCAGCAGCAGGCCGAGCACGGCGATGCCGAAATAGCTTGCCTTCTCGATCGCCGCCGCGGTGCTGCGCATGCCGAGCGCCGTCGCATGAAACACCAGGGACAGCAATCCGACGAGGACGATGGCCACCAGGGCCTGCAGGAGGGCCGCCAGGAACGACAGGACGATGCCGCGTTTCAAGGCGCGCTCGTTGGCCACCATGTAGGAGGCCAGCACGGCCTTGCCGTGGCCAGGGCCGGCGGCGTGTAGCACACCATAGAGAAAACTCAGGCCCAGCAGGAACCACAGAGCCGAGCCGTCGGCCTTGCTGGCCCGCACCGCGCCCGCGATGCTGCGCTCGAAAAGGCTCTGCTGCGACAGGATCCAGCCGGTGAACCCCGTGGCGCTGCCGCCGCCTTCCGATATGCCGACACCGAAGGGGTTGTGCGCCTGCGCCCAGGCGGGCGCCGCAACCGCCGCGACCCCCAGCACCCCCAGCGTCAAGCGTAGAGCGAAGCGACGCCGGGGCTGTATCACGGGCAGGCGACGATCACGCGGCTGGCCAGCTTGATGCCGAAATCCGTGCCGGGCGACATGTTGGAGAAGAAGGCTTCGGACAATTTCTGATTGTCGCCGGCTTCGAGGGGCTTCGGCTTCATGACGCTGGCCGAACAGCCGGCCGGTGCCGAAGCCAGGCTCACCGGATCCTTGTCGGCGAGATCGAAGGAGACGAAATAGGTCGGGTCGTAGACGCTGACCGTGAAGGCACGGCTGGCGCTTGCGGGCTCCTTGAACGGCAGGGTGAAGACCAGCGTCACCAGCTTGTCCTCCCCTTCCTTCAACGAATAATCCACCGGCTCGTTGAATTCTAGCTGTTTTCCGGCCGCCTTGACGACAGTGAAGTAGCCGAATTCGGTCAAGGATTCGACGTTGGTCTTGGCGAGCGGCGCCAATTGCTGCGCGGTCAGGATCGCGTCGGGGGCCCCGAGGCCCTGGACCAGAAAGGACGAGTACATATCGTCGAAGGTCCAGGAAGAGCGGATGCCGCTGATCTTGCCGTCCGGCGAAAAGATCACTTGCTCCTGGGCGACGACAAAGACATGCGGATGAGCCTCGGCACCGCTCGCGGCTGCGAAGACGCATCCGGCGCCGATTGCGGCGGCGATCGTTCCCCGGATTCCGTGCCTCAAAAAGCTTCGGCGCATCAGGGTTCCAGGTCTCGGCAACATCGGCCGCCGTTGAGTTCCGGTCGAATCGACCTTATCGCCCAGGCATGCCCTTCGAGTTCGGCGGTTTCGAGGCGTAGCGGCAGCGGTAAGGAATGTCGGATGGCTCCGGCCTGAGGATGAGCGGTTCATGCTTATTCCCGGACGAGCTTCGCCCGGCCGGCCCCGAGGCCGGCCAGCATGCCGGCAAAGCCGAGAACGACGAACAGCAGGGGAACGGCCCGAAAGTCCCCCGCCCATTGGCGCAGGATGCCGACGAGTAGCGGCCCTGCCGCCGCCAGCGTGTAGCCGAGGCCCTGGGCCATGCCGGACAGGTGGGCCGCGACCGTCGCGTTGGGGGCGCGGAGCAGGATGAGGGTGAGTGCCACCGCAACGGCTCCGCCCTGACCGATGCCCAGCAGCGCGGCCCAGCCCCACACCGTCCGGAGCGGCGCGTAATAGCAGCCGAGGAAGCTCACGGTCACCAGGGAGAAAAGCACCACGCAAATGGCGCGCTGGTCGCGGCCGGCAACCGCCAGCGACGGCGCGATCAGGCAAGCCGCCATCTGGCCGACCACCGACACCGTCACGACGAAGCCGGCCTCCGCCGCCTCCAGCCCGCGTGCCCGCAGGATCGGGGCCAGCCAGCCGAACACGCAATAGGCCAGGGCGGATTGAAGCCCCATGAAGAGACTCACCTGCCAGGCGAGCCCGTCCCGCCACAGCGTCCCGCCGCTGTTGTGGCGTGCCGCCTTGCGCGGCAGCGGGGCACGCAAAGCCTGCGGGGCCCAAAGTGCGGCCACGATCGCGGCCGGTACGGCCCAGGCCGCGAGCGCGCCCCCCCATGAGCCGCCACGCCCGTGTTGGTTGGGCACGTTCCGGCCGGCGGCCGCTGCCGCGCCGCCGCAGAGCGCCATGGAGTAGAGGCCCGTCATGGCGGCGATCCGTTCGGGAAAGTCGCGCTTCACCAGGCCGGGCAGGAGCACATTGACCACCGCGATGCTGCTGCCCGCCAGTAAACCTGCGAGCAGCAGAGCAGGCACCGTTGCGACGCCCCGCAACGCGGTTCCCGCGGCGAGAACGCAGAGGCAGACCAGGATGACGCGCTCCGACCCGATCCGGCCGGCCCATTTCGGCGCGATCGGTGAAAACAACCCGAGGCAGAGCACCGGGAGCGTGGTCATCAGACTTGCGACCGCCGGTGTGGCGCCCGTGCCGCGCATGACTTCCGGCAGCAGTGCCGCGAGGCTGGCGAAGATCGATCGCAGATTGAAGGCGATCAGCACCAGGCTTGCACCGAGGAGCAGACGTCCCGCCCTGGTCGAGGACGCAGCGGCCGCGGTCGGAACCGGCGCCGCATCGACCTCGGCGTCGATGAGGGGCTCGCCGGCCAGGGTGGGATCGCCCGGGCCGTGCGGCGGAAAGAGCTCGTTGAGCATGGACCCTGCGGTCCCACGCCGGGCGAGGCGCGTCAACCCTATTTGGCCGGGCTGCGTTGTTCAATGACCCGCGCCCGCGAGCTTGTCCGCATTGTCGACCAGGGCGGCCCAGGAGAGACAGCAGAACCGGGGCCTCTCACATGTTCGGGTAGTTAGGACCGCCGCCGCCTTCGGGCGGCACCCAGGTGATGTTCTGCGCCGGATCCTTGATGTCGCAGGTTTTGCAGTGGACGCAGTTCTGCGCATTGATGACGAAGCGAGCGTCGCGCTTTTGTGCCTCGCCGTAGACCACCTCGTAGACGGCGGCCGGGCAATAGAGCCGTGCCGGCTCGCCGTAGAGGGGCAGGTTCTCGCGAACCGGGATGGTCGGATCGGTCAAAACCAGATGCGGCGGCTGGTTCTCCTCATGGTTGGTATTCGACAGGAACACCGAGCTGAGCTTGTCGAAGGTGAGCACGCCATCCGGCCGCGGATAGCTGATCGGCTTCACCTGATCGATCGGTTTGAGCGAGGCGTAATCCGGCTTGCCGTGACCGAGCGTGCCGAAGGGCGAGCCGCCGAACAGCTGGTTCGACCACATGTCGAGCGCGCCGAGGGCCACGCCCGGAAAGGTGCCGAAACGCGACCACAGCGGCTTGACGTTCCTGACGCGGCGCAGGTCCTCGCCGATGGCGGAGGTGCGCCAGCTTGCTTCGTAGGCCGCGAGCTCGTCGTTGGCGCGGCCGGCCGCCAGCGCCTCGGCCACGTGCTCGGCCGCCAGCATTCCCGACAGGATGGCGTTGTGCGACCCCTTGATGCGGGGCACGTTGACGAAGCCGGCCGCGCATCCGACCAGCGCGCCGCCCGGGAAGCTGAGTTTCGGCACCGATTGCCAGCCCCCTTCGGTGATGGCCCGCGCCCCGTAGGCGATCCGTTTGCCCCCGGAGAACGTAGCGGCGATCATCGGATGTGTCTTGAAGCGCTGGAATTCGTCGAAGGGCGACAGGGTGGGGTTTGTATAGTTCAGGTGGACCACGAACCCCACGGCGACGATGCCATCCTCCATGCCGTAGATGAAGGAGCCGCCGCCGGTGAAATTGTCGAGCGGCCAGCCGAACGAGTGCTGGACGAGCCCCGGCTGATGCTTTTCCGGCGCCACCTGCCAGAGTTCCTTCAGCCCGAGGCCGTATTTTTGCGGTTGCCGGCCCTCGTCGAGCCGGAACCGGCGGATCAGGCCCTTGCTGAGCGAGCCGCGCGCCCCTTCGGCCACCAGCACATATTTGGCCTTGAGTTCCATGCCGCGCGTGTAGCCTTCGGTGATCCGGCCGTCGCGGCCGACCCCCATGTCGCCCGAGGCGACGCCGACGACCTCGCCTTTGTCGCCGTACAGCATCTCGACGGCAGCGAAACCGGGGTAGATCTCGACTCCGAGGGCTTCGGCCTTACGGCCGAGATAGCGGGCCACATTGGCCAGCGAGCCGACGAAGTTGCCATGGTTGCCCATCAGCTTCGGCATCAGTGCATTGGGCAGCCGCATTCCGCCGGCCCGTCCGAGGTAGTAGAAGCGATCTTCGGTCACCGCGACGGTAAGCGGCCGGTCGCTGTCCTGGCGCCATTCGGGAATGAGCTTGTCGAGCCCGACCGGGTCGATCACGGCGCCCGACAGGATGTGGGCGCCGAGCTCGGACCCCTTCTCGAGCACCACCACCGAAAGATCGGGCGAAAGCTGCTTCAGCCGAATCGCGGCCGAGAGGCCCGCCGGGCCGGCCCCCACCACCACGACGTCGAACTCCATGGCTTCGCGCGCCGGCGGCTCGAATGCGTCTGCGCCGTTCGGCTCGGCCATGGTGTCGACTCCTGCTCCTCGGGTCAGCCTACCTTTTATGTCGGCGGCAAAGCTCGCGCAAACCCGGCGCGAAGGTGTGAGAGAGCGACGAGGGGAGAAACGGCTCGCCGCCTGAGTTCAGTATCTTGAACATCGGCTCATGGGCCGTGGAGACGTCAGTCCCTTCGCCCGCCTCCGTTGGGTCATCGACGCGCGCCGTCGTGACGCTTGGACCGGGGGTCATTCGCCTGAGGGTCGAGACCTCTCCGCGCCGCTTGCACGGCCTCCTCCACCGACTTGAAAACGCACCCCGCTCCCAAGCACGCGAGCAAACCGGTCTGGTCCGCCTGCATCCGCGCGCGCTCCGCCGACAGGCGTGCCAGCGCGACAGCGATTCCCCGTGCGTGGAGCGTCACGATTGTCTCTTGCAGGATGCGCGAGCCGGTGTAGTCGATGCCGACCATGCCGCTGGCCTCGATGACGATCAGGCGCACCGGTTCGGGCGCCGAAACGACCGCCGTTTGCAGCCGGCGGCAAATATGCACCGCGTTGGTGAAGTTGAGCGGCGCCGCCGGGGCGAAGACCAAGACGCCTGGCTCGTGTTCGCCGGCCTCCTCGTGGGTCGGCGGCCACCACACCGTGCTTCCTGGCGCGCGCGCCAGCTCGACGCAGAGCGGCCGCGCCACGGCATAGAAGCTTTGTAGCAATGAGAGCGCGATGCTGCATAGCATGCCCGCCTCGATCGGCAGGGCGATGACCAGTGCGGCGCTGGTCGCGACGAGCAGGATCTCCGATCCGCCATGGCGCAGGATCCGCGCCATCTCGCGCAGCCGGAAAATGCGGATCGCGATCGCTATCAGAACGCCGGCGAGCGCCGCCTGCGGCACGGAGCCGAACAGCGCGCCCCCGAAAAGCACCAGCAGGACCGTGCAGCCGGCCGCGATCAGCGAGGCGAGCTGCGAGCGGCCGCCAGCTTCGACGACCGCCGCCGTACGCGGCGGACTGGCGTTGACCGCAAAGGCACCGAACAGCCCCGAGAGCAGAGAGCCGACCCCGATGCCAGCGAAATTCGGGCTGACAGGCTCGAGTTCCCCGGCGCCTCCGGCAAAAGCCCGCACGACCGTCGCGGTCTGCATCATACATACCAGCGCGACGATCCCGGCGAGGGGCGCCAGTCTGATGATGTCGTGCGTCCCGGTGATCGCCGACAGGCTAGGTTGCGGCATGCCCGGCGGCAATGCGGCGAGCATCGCAACGCCGACGCCCTGCAGATGGAACGCGGCGACTGCCCCCGCGCCAGCCAGGATCGCGATAAGCGCGCCGGGAACATGCGGCGCCAGCCGCTCCGCCAGGAGGGTGGCGCCGATCGTCGCGAGACCGATGACCAGGGAGTAGGGATTGGTGGTGGACGCCTGGGCCAGAACTGCATGCAATCGCGCGGCCAACGTGCCCGACGCGCCCGCCACGCCGAGAATAGCAGGCAACTGGCCCACCACGATATGCGCCGACACCCCGGCGAGAAAGCCGGTTGTGACCGGGATCGACAGCAGATCGGCAATCCAGCCCGCGCGCAGCAGCGCGGCGACGATCAGGATCGCGCCCACCATCATCGCGAGCAGGGCCGCAAGATGCGCGTACTCGGCCGAGCCTATCGTGGCTAGCGCAGCGAGCCCGCCGGCGAAAATGGGCGCTATCGTCGAATCAGCGCCGGCAGAGAGGAACCGGTTGGCGCCGAAGATCGCGAACGCGAGTGAGCCCACGACGAAAGCGACCAATCCGGTCTCCGGCGGCAGTCCGGCGAGCCGCGCGGTCGCGAGCTGCTCCGGCACAGCAATCGCGGTGAGCAGCAGGCCAGCGATCAGGTCGTGCGGCAACCAATCCGCCCGCAGGCCTCGCAACGACGCAAACACCCATTGTGGGCGAACGGGGCGGGCGCGGCCACTCATTGCGGCCAAGTGTTGCTTTGTCGGCTCGCCGCCCTCAAGGCATTCCCCCTCCCTGGCGCACGAGCAAGCCCGCCGCTGCCAACACCTCAAGCCAGACGGCTCGTCACCGGCTTTATCCGCCAGGTCAGGTTCGACACTACGATGAAGGGCCGGAAAAGCCGAGTTTTTAGAAGTCTCCGGCTGCATCGCCAAGCGCGCCTGCCAATTGATTGCGGTCCATGCCCTGGTCGTCTTTGCGGGTCAGAAGACGGGCTCGATGGCCGAGCGGCTCTTATCTCGCGTTCAATCGCGGTGTGTCATGCGGCGCTTCTGCCCGAGTGTATGCATGCCATCACGGGTAGAAGGTCTTTTGTCGTCTGCCTGAGCGCTTGCGAGATATCTCACGCATCGGAGACCGTGTCGGCTTGCGGTGTTCCCGGATAAAGTGCAGACTCTGCAGGGTTTAAGGTGTGATCATGATGCGCGACGAGCCCTTCGACGCTTTCGAGAGTGCCGAAAACGCCAATCTGCTGGCGAAGGCCATCGTGGACACGGTCCGCGAGCCCCTCCTGGTGCTCGACCGGGATCTGCGGGTCATCGTAGCCAGCCGCTCCTTCTACCTGGCGTTCCAGATGACGCGCCAAGCTACCCAAGGGCGCAAGATCTACGATCTCGACAAAGGCGTGTGGAACATCCCGGAACTCCGGTTGCTCCTGGAGCAGATCATCCCTGAGCACGGGGTGATGGAAGGCTTCGAAGTCGAGCGAGACTTCCCGAGGATCGGACGCCGCGCCCTGCTGCTGAACGCCCGCAAGGTCTTCTACGAAGGCAATGGGCATACGACCATTCTGCTTGGCTTCGAGGACGCCACGGAACGGCGCAGGACGGAGCGTGCGCTCCAGAAGCTGCTGGAGCAGAAGGAAATGCTGCTCTCCGAGATGAGCCATCGCGTAGCGAACTCGCTCCAGATCATTGCCAGCATCCTGCTCATGAAGGCTCGGACCGTTGATTCAGTGGAGACCCGGGTTCATCTTCAGGATGCCCATCGACGCGTCATGTCGGTCGCCTCCGTGCAGCAGCACCTGCGAGCCTCGGGCAAGGGTGAGCAGATCGTAGTCGAGCCCTACCTGTCGAAACTGTGCGAAACGTTGGCGGGTTCGATGATCGGGGACAACCGTCCGATCTCGCTCAAGGTGGTGGCCGGCGACGGCGCCACGACTTCGAGTGAGGCCGTGAGCCTCGGACTGATTGTGACCGAACTGGTGATCAACGCCTTGAAGCATGCATTCCCCGACAGCCCGAAGGCAGGCCATGTCGTCGTCGGATACGAGGTAGACGGGGCGAGCTGGAAGCTTTCAATTTCGGACGACGGCGTCGGTATGCCGGATCGGAAGCCCGGGGGAAAGAAGATCGGCTTAGGCACAAGCCTGGTGAAGGCGCTGGCTCAGCAGCTCGAAGCGCAGGTGGAGATCGCCAGCGGCCCGCAGGGGACGACCGTCTCGGTCACGCACGCCACCTTCATCTCCCGCCTGCCGACAGCAGCCTGATGTGGCGTCGAACTTCACAAACCAGAGCCGGAGCTATGACGCTACGCCGCTGCCGAGCCCTTCAGGGGTTACGACGGCTCTCGAGAAGGCTCGTTCTTCGTGACCGACGATGCCCTGCGCCGCGGGCCTCGGGTCCCTCGAGGCCGGTCGCGGTGCCCACGGCGGGCCGGTTGGGCGGCTGCGGCCTCTTTGTGCGGATCGTCAGGCAGAAACTCCCGCCATGCCGTATGAGCGTGGCCCCGAGGTCGTCGCCCTGGCCAGAATGTCATGTCGGGCTCAACCGGATAGGTTGAGCAGTGACGATATAGCCGTCACAATCTGCATCGGTGCGAACGGTTTCGTGATCAATACGCTGTTCGGCACGCCCTTCGACGTCCAATCGTCCCCGGCCGTTCCTGTCATGTAGACGACCGGCAGGTCGGGTATCACTTCCCGCGCTCGGCGCGCCACGTCCCATCCGTCTGGGCCCTGGCCCAGGTCGATGTCGGTCACCACAGCATGAAAGACCTGGCTTTCGAGTGTTGCGAGAGCCTGCCGATTGTCAGGCATCTCCGAAACCTCGAACCCAGCTTCCTCCAGAGCTTCAGAAAGCAGATTTCGGATGTCCGGCTGGTCCTCGATCAGAAGGATGCGCAACTTTTGCATGGCTGGGACCGCATTGTTGGGGAGCGTATCAATCGCATCCGGACGCCCGTCGTCGAGCCACGCTTGAACGTTTAATGATCGATCATAGCCCGGGCTAGCCGGTTCCTGATCTCGCCGTCCTGGAGTTCCAGGAAGGAGACGGCGGTGGTCGAGAGCCGATCAGCCGCTTCAATGTGATATTCGCTCAGCTCCGGGTAACGTTTCAAGACAGCCGCGATCGCCAAGTCTTCGTCTTCGATCCCAACATGGAAGGCGCTGAGAATCTCGGACTCCTTCGTGCTATCTGCGCGCACTCTGACGATTCGCCCCCGCGCCATGGTCGACCCTCCTGTTAGGGAAGTCTACTTCTATGTACCTTTGTCGTCGAGGTCGAGAGGATAGGCTCACGCCATCGGTTCGGGAGGCGCGTGCTCGCCTGGGAAGCTGTTTTCTTGATGGTTCACCTCGCCAGGTGTTCTCAGCTTCGCCAACCGGGGCGGGGCGAGCATGTGGTCCGCAGGCACGTCGCGGCGCCTCCAAATGCCAGCTCTCGTCGCCATCCGCTTCGACGCCGATCTCAAGGCCGAATACGAAGTCGGGCTGGCACACATGATACTGAATACTCCACCGGAGCGGGCAGCTGCGTCACCCCGGCAGCTGTCGCAGGGCGCCGAGAACGCCCCGTTGCCGGATCGCATCATAGGTGTCCCGGAGGGCGGACCGGAACGACGCGTTTTCCGGCAGATCGTGCCCGAACACCGAGGATAGACTGAGGAAGGCATCGACTACCTCCGCAGCCGAAGCGGCATTTTGGTCCGGCCGATCGGCCCAGGCCTGGAACGTGGGATCGTTGAGCGGCAGCGAACCGCCCTGGTCGTCCGCGCCGCCGCAGGATCGGACCCAGGCCGCGACCGAAAAGATGATGGCCTCGGCGGGTGCGCGGGCCGCCAACCGGTCGCGCAACGGAGCAAGGATGCGCTGCGGCAGCTTCTGCGACGCGTCGCCGGCGATCTGGGCCGTCTTGTGCTGCAGGGCGGTGTTGTCGAAGCGCTCGAGCAGACGCCGCGTATAGGCGTGCGCCTCGGCGGCGCCGATCCGCAGCGTCGGGGTGACCTGCTCCCAATAAGCTTCGATAAAACGGCGGATGGTCGGGTCGGCGATGGTCCGCGCCACGCTCTCCAAGCCCGCCAGCCGGCCGATGGCCGCGATGGAGGAATGCGCGCCGTTGAGCAGGCGCAGCTTCATGTGTTCGAACGGCTCGACATCGGCGACGAATTCGGCGCCGCCGCGCTCGAGTTCAGGCCGCCCGGTCGGAAACCTGTCCTCGATCACCCATTGGAAGAACGGTTCGCCGAGCACCGGCCAGGCGTCGGTCATACCCAGCCGCGCCGAGATCGCGGCGCGGTCGGCGTCCGTGGTGGCCGGCACGATCCGGTCGACCATCGAGGAGGGGCAAGCCACCTCCTCCTTCACGAAGCGGGCAAAGCCGGGGTGGCGCTCCGCCGCGAATTCCGTGAGCACCCGATGCAGCGTCCGGCCGTTCTTCGGCAGGTTGTCGCAGGACAGGACCGCGAAGGGCGGCACGCCGGCGTGACGACGCCGGTCGAGCGCTTCGGCCACGCAGCCGAGCATCGAGCGCGGACGATCGGGCACGGCGAGGTCGTGCCGAATGTCGGGGTGGTCGAGGCGCAGCCCGCCTGTGCCTAGATCGACCGCATAGCCCTTCTCGGTCACCGTCATGGTGACGATCCTGACACCCGAATCGGTCATGGCCCCGAGAAGCCGTTCGGGGGCTTCCGGGGCGACCATCACGTCGCCGACCGAGCCGATCACACGCAGTTCCTCGCGTCCGGTGTCGCGGATCGCCAACGTGTAGAGCCCGTCCTGGGGCACGAGCGCGTCGCGGGTCGCGGGACTGCGCAGCGAAGCCGCCGTGATGCCCCAGCCCGTTTGGCCGGCAGCGAGGCAATCATCCACCGCGACCGCCCCGTGCGTTCGGAAAAACGCTCCGACCCCAAGATGGACGATGCCGGGCGTCACGGCCGCGCGATTGTAAGCCGGCCGCCGGATGTCCGAGCCGAGGGCATGCAGCGTTCCGTTCGAAAGTCTCATCGGCGGCGTCCTCGCGCGAGGTCAGTCGGCCACATAGGGACGATACCGGTCGGGGAGCTGTTCCAGCAGAATGAAGATGCGGTCGAGATGGTATTCGAGGCGCGCGACCGCGTCATTGGCCCGGCCGGCATCGAGGGCGTCGATGATGGCCCTGTGTTCGGCCACCACCTCCGGCAGGCGCTCGGACCTGCCGAACAGGCGCATGAAGCGCCGCAGCCGCGCCCTCGCCACAAGGACGGTGCTCCAGACTCCCTCCCGCCCGGCGAAGACGGAGAATGATCGATGAAACCGCTCGTCCTCGTCGTGGAACAGATCGGCGTCCTTCGCCATGATGGCCGCGTCCTGGCTGTCGATGATGGCGCGGACTTCCGCACTCATGGCGGGTGTCCAGATCTTCGCCACGTCGCGCAACAGCGCTGCCTCGAGCGATCGGCGCACGAAATGGCTGTCCGAAATACCCCCGAGGCGAATCGGAGCCACGAAACTGCCTTGCTGCGGATAGACGTCGATGAGCCCTTCCTCCACCAGGCGTGTGATGGCGGTGCGAACCGGCGTGCGGGAGACGCTGAGGTGCCGGCAAAGGCGATTCTCGCTGAGTGACAATCCCGGCAGCAGGCGGGTCGTCACGATGGCCTGCTTGAGAGCGTCGTAAACCTGATCCGCCACCGGGCGCTTGCGATCGAGTTCGAGCGCGATGTCGAGCCTGCCGTCGATCCGCTGTTCCGGCCGCTCGACAGCTATCGTTGCCACGCCCCATCCTCCGCCCGGCCCGCTCGACCACCGCCCAGGGAGGTTGCGCGCGAAAAGCTTGTATACTAGCGTCCCACCGGCCTGAGCAAATCACGCGCGAATTGAGCCACGAAGGCCGACGCAATCAGTAAGGGAGAAAACGGATGCTTCGCCGCCGCGAGATCATCGCCTATGTGGCCGGTGCCCTGTTGTTGGCCGGATCGTCGGCCGCCCGGGCCGCCGACGATACCAAAGTCGCCCTCGTGCCGGGCGGACCTCATCCTTATTTTGCTGCCTGGGAGCAGGCCGGGCAGGATGCCGCGCGCGACTTCAAGCTCGCGGCCGCGGATTACAAGGTCCCGCAAAAGTGGCAGCTGAGCGAGCAGAACGAACTGCTCGAAAGCCTGGTCACGCAAGGCTACAATGCATTCCTGGTTTTTCCGGGTGACCCAGTGGGTTCCGTCAGTACGGTGGCGGAATTGGCCGACACGGGTGCGCCTGTCTTGGCGCTCGCGGGCTGCTTCAAGGATCCGTCGAAGGCCAGCTTCTGTCTCGGGACCGATACCGGCAATTCGGCCTATCTCGGCACCAAGCAACTGCTCAAGGGCCTGGGTGGGAAGAAGCGCATCGCGCACTTCACCGGATTCCTGGTCGATCCCAATACCCAGTTGCGCATAGATGCCGTTGAAAAGGCCGCCAAGGAGGAAGGCGCGGAAGTCGTTCAGGTGATCGCCGACATCGACGCCCCCGAGCCTGCCGAAGAGAAGATCAACGCCTATCTGGCCGCCCATGCCAATGACGTCGACGGCATCGTCACCACGGCGTGGGTGCCGGCGGTGGTCGCCGCCAACGCGCTGCGCAAGATCGGCGACAAGCGCATCAAGATGGTCGGCATCGACCACGACAAGGTCGTCCTGCAGGCCATCAAGGATGGTTACCTGCTCGGCACTATGCTGCAGAACCCCTACGGCCAAGGCTACATTGGGGCCTTTGCGGCCGACCGACTGCGCAAAGGCTGCACCGTGAAAGCCGATGCACCGTGGAAATCGAATGCGCTCACCAACCGCTTCATCGATTCCGGAACGGTCTTCGTCGGGCCCGACAAGGTCGACACCTATGTGTCCGCCATGCAGGACATCACCAAAGCCCTGTTCTCGACCTTCGAGAAAACCTATCTTGTCTGCAAGGCATGATCCGGAGGGTTGCGGCGTAATGCCGTGAGCGCCTCAGCCGAACGGCCGGAGGTCCGAGCGGACTTTCGGGATCGGTCGCCGTTTCGATTGTAGCGAGTCGCCGATGCGGCCCGACGATAGCTCCGCGGCGGTTTTGGCGCCAGCCGTCCCAGAGCTGCAGGCGCTAAAGCGCCAGCAGGTGCTGCGACTTCTCCTGAGCAACGAGTTCGGTCTGCTCGTGCTGATTCTCGTCTTCGGCGTGGCGTTCGCTCTTCTGACCACCGGCTTCCTGTCCGCCTTCAACCAGTTCACGCTCAATCGAACCGCCGCGATCAACATCGTGATCGGCTACTCGATGATGACCGTGATCGTCACGGGCGGCCTAAATCTCGCCGTAGGCGCCATCGGGGTCTGTGCCGCCATGTTCTGCGGCTGGCTGATCGAGGGGCTCGGCCTGCCCTGGCCGGCGGCCGTCCTGGGCGGGCTGGGGCTCGGCGCGTCACTCGGCTTCCTCAACGGATGGGTCGTGGTCCGCTCCGGCCTGCACAGCTTCATCGTGACGCTGGCCAGCATGAGCATCTTCTTCGGCATGATGTTGTTCATCACCCGCGCAGCCTCCTTCCGCGCACTGCCGCCGGCCTTTGCGGAATTCGGGCGCATGAAACTGGTCGGCACCGTATCGCCGCTGATGCTGGTGGCGATCGCGGTCGGCGGCCTGCTCGTCGCCATGTACCGCTTCACCGCCCTCGGCCGGGAAATGCTGGCGGCGGGCGCGAAGCCCGAGGCCGCGCTGCTGTCCGGCGTGCGGGTCGGCCGCATCTTCATCCTCTGCCATATGCTGTCGGGCGTGCTGGCCGGCATTGCGGCGCTGCTGCTCGTGGCCCGTACCGGAGCCGCCATTCCGTCCATGGCCGGGCAACTCGGCCAGGATTGGCTGCTGCCCGCCTTTCTGGGCCCGGTGCTCGGCGGCACCTTGTTGTCCGGCGGCCGCGTTTCCGTGGTCGGCACCTTCCTGGGGGCGGTTCTGGTGGCGATGCTGACCAATGGCCTGCTGCTGCTCAAGGTCGGCGAGTTCTGGGTGCAGACCTGTCTCGGCCTGCTGCTGCTTGTGGCCGTGCTGTTGGACAAAGCGCGACGCTCCTACCTGGCTCGTCGGAGGATGTTGTGACGGCTGGGCTGCGAAGCTACCTTGAAACGGACTGGTTCGGTCCTCTGGCGATCACGGCGCTCGCGGTGGCCGTGATCGGCGGGTTGAACCCGTCGTTCCTGTCGCCCTTCAACATCCAGGTCCTGCTCCTGGCGATCGCGGTCAACACGCTGATCGCGCTCTCGCAGATGATCATCATCGCGGTCGGCCAAATGAACCTCGCAGTGGGCGCCATCGGCGGCCTCGCCGCCGTGTGCTTCGCCGGTCTGATGCAGGTCTGGGGCTTGCCGCCCGTCGCGGCCGCGGTAGCGGCGCTCGCCATCGGGCTCGCGGCGGGCATCCTCAACGGCATCTTCATCGCGGTCACCGAAATCTCGGCCTTCGTGATCACACTCGCGAGCCTGTCGGTCTACAAGGGCATCAACCTGGGGATCACCCGCGCGCAGCCATTCTACGGCGTCGCCGACAGCGTGAAAGCCTTCGGCAACACCACCGTATTCGGCCCCGTGCCCTGGCTGATGGTTCCGACGCTGGTCGTGGTCGGCCTCATCTGGTACCTGCTCAATCGCCTGCCCCTCGGCCGATCCATTCTGGCCGTCGGCGGCAACTCGCATGCGGCCGAGCTTTCGGGCATTTCGGTCAGCTCGACCCTCATCACGGCCCATGCGATCTCGGGCCTGCTGGCGGCCCTCGCCGGGGTGGTGCTCGTGGCCCGCCTGCAGATCGGCCAGCCGACGATTGGCGACGATTGGCTGATCCTGTCCTTCGCGGCCCCGGTGATCGGCGGCGCCGTGCTGTCTGGCGGACACGTCAGTACGAGCGCGACGGTGCTTGGCGTCGCCAT
The DNA here is from genome assembly GCA_038199665.1 of Hyphomicrobiales bacterium. Lineage (GTDB taxonomy): Bacteria > Pseudomonadota > Alphaproteobacteria > Rhizobiales > Beijerinckiaceae > Lichenihabitans. The sequence goes on along the minus strand of JBBPYT010000429.1, from coordinate 2,906 downwards.
CGTGGCCATCATCACGCAGGCCCTGGTGCTGTTCCGCATCGACCCGTTTTTCGTACAGGTGGTGCTCGGGGGGCTCATCCTCTGGGCGGTTGGCGTCAACCGCTGGCGCGAGGTACGGCTGCGCCAGGGGCCGCGGAGGGCTTTGCGATGAGCGAACCCGTGTTCGAGGCGCGGCGCGTCAGCAAGTTCTTCCCGGGGGTCAAAGCCTTGCAGGAGGTGTCGATCCGCCTCGCGGCAGGGTCGATCCACGCTCTGCTCGGCGAGAACGGGGCCGGCAAATCGACGCTGATCAAGATCATCACGGGCGTATATCGCCCCGACGAGGGGGAACTGCTGCTCGACGGCCGACCCATCGCCCTCGGCAGCCCGCGCGAAGCGATGGCGGCCGGGATCGGCGTCGTGCACCAGGAGCGCAACCTCATTCCGCGCTTCTCGGTCGGCGAGAACATCATGCTCGAGCACCTCGCCACGCAGTTGCTTCGGCCGATCGATTACGCCAGCGTGAATGCCGCAGCGACCAAGTGGCTCGACGTGCTCGGCCTCCACCTCGATCCTGCCCTGCCCGTATCGCGGCTCAGCGTGGCCAAGATGCAGATGGTCGAGATCGCCAAGGCGCTGTCGCTACGCTCTCGCGTGCTGCTGCTCGACGAGCCGACCGCCTCCCTGACCCCGCACGAAACCGAAACCCTCTTCGGCCTCCTGCAAAAGCTGCGGCACGACGGCGTTTCCATCATCTTCGTCAGTCACAAACTCGAGGAGGTGCAGGAGATCTGCGATCAGGTCACGGTCCTGCGCGATGGGCGCAACGCTTGCGATAGCCGTTCGATGGCCGGGCTCGGCCGCCAGAACATCGTGCAGCTGATGATCGGCCGGAGCGAACAGATTCCGGACTGGGCGGCGCGCCATACCGCCAGCAGCGCCGCCATGGCGATCGAACTCAAGGGCGTCGCGACACCCTTCGGCCACAGCAATATCGACCTTGCCGTGCGGCGCGGCGAAATCGTCGGCCTGTACGGGCTCGTCGGCTCAGGCCGCACCGAGCTCGCGAAATCGATCATGGGACTTGTCCCGCCGACGGCCGGAACACTCAGCGTGGACGGCCGGCCTGTCGCCATCCGCGACGTGGCCGAGGCCCTTCACACCCACCGCATCGGTTACGTCAGCGAGGACCGCAAGGGTGAGGGCCTGATCCTCATTCATTCGGTGCTGGACAACGCCGGCATCACGCTGTGGCGGCGGCTCGCCCGCCGGGCCGGCCTGCTGTTCGACAGCGCGGTGCGCCGCGATGCCGAGCCCTTCCTTCGCAAGCTGGAGGTGCGCACGCCATCGCTCAGCCAACTCGTTGGCAATCTGTCCGGCGGCAACCAGCAGAAGATCAGCGTGGCGAAATGGCTCGCCGCCGGTGTGCGCGTGCTGATCGTCGACGAGCCCTCTGTTGGCATCGACATCAAGACGAAGGCCTATCTGCACGAGCTGCTGCGGGAACTGGCCGAGGGCGGAACGGCGATTCTCCTGATCACCAGCGACATGCCGGAAATGATCACTTTGGCGGATCGGATCGTCATCATGAACGACTACCGGATCGTCGGCGAGCTGGACAACAGCCGCGATTACGTGCCGATGAGCGAAGGGATCATGAACCTGATCCACGCCATTGCCGACGCTCCTGCGGCGGAGGCCGCGCAATGAACACCGAAGCTGGCCGCCCGCAGCCGGACGGCGGCGGGGGGCGCGCGAAAGCTCGCTTGCGTCCGCCCGGCCGCTATGGCACATGACCCTGCACCCGCCGCAGGCCCCGTGCCGGGCCTTTCGCTGCCGTAGCTCAGTGGTAGAGCACTCCCTTGGTAAGGGAGAGGCCGTGGGTTCGATCCCCCCCGGCAGCACCAGTTTTCGTTCGCGAAAACAATGCTCTTTGCCGAACCCCGACGCGGGCGATCCGGCAAAGAGCGGCGGAACGAAACGGGAAACCCCGCTTTGGAGGTGGGGACAGCGCGGGGACCCCAGCTGCCATCTGCCGGAGGGGCTGATGGATACCTCCACGCTCGCGCGCCGTGACGAGCCCCGCGAACAACTCGAGGACCATGTTTGGGAAGCTGACGCTCAGGAAAGGCTCAGCCCGCCAAAATGGGACCTGACCGTCGCTGGCGCTGCGATTGCGGACACAGCGCGTGTCGGCCGCAAGACGGACCCAGAGCGCGAACCCGACGGTGCGGACCCATGGACCTGCATTACGCCTATTCCGAACGGCGCTTTCCCGTTGGAAGTTAGGCTCGGCGGCCGCGAACCAAAGCAGACCTGGCTTTATAAGGACGCGAATGGCCAGGTGCTCGGCGTTGCGTGTTGCTGGCCGAACCCGGAAAGGGGCAATGACTTCGGATTTGCCACGTGGTGCCGTCACGAGAGTGGACGAGAGGCTTGGAAATTAAAACACCTACCCTCACCTCGTCCGCTTTACGGGCAGGACCGGCTAGCGAAGCTGCCGCTCGCCCCTGTTCTCGTCGTCGAGGGTGAGAAGAAGGTTGCGGCCGCAGCGAAGCTTTTTCCTGACTATGTAGCGGTTGCGTGGCCCGGCGGTGCAACCGCGCCGCAGCTCGTTGATTGGTCGCCGCTACGGCGACGCCAGGTCACAATCTGGCCTGATAACGACGAAGCCGGACGAGGCGCTTCAGCGGAGGTGGCCAACCTTGTGCTGAAAACTGGTGCCGATTCGGCGTTGGTAGTACCGGTTCCGCATGATTTCCCCCCGAAATGGGACTTGGCCGATCCGGCGCCTTCCAACTCAGATTTGAAGGCGCTTCTCGATGCAGCCCGCCCCGGGAAATGTCCCGAACCGACTTACCCGGCCGGATTCAGGATGCTCGACCGCGGACTCGTTTGGCGCGATCCGTCCGATAGCGAACAACCCG
>JBBPYT010000428.1:0-6374 GCA_038199665.1 Hyphomicrobiales bacterium | reverse complement strand
CGAGATCGGGTGGCGCATCGGCCGCGTCGAGATAGCGCCAGCCCTGAAAGGGCCTGCGCGGGCGCGGGTCGACTTCCACGAGGATCGGCTCGAGGACCAGGTGACAGCGGCCGATGCCTTCGGCGTCCTTGAACGGACGTACGTCGAGCAGAGATTGCCGAACGGCAATCTGCCCTTTGATGACCCAGAACAGCGAGCCGCCGCCGAGCAGTTCGTCCCGCCGCTTCGGCACCATGCGGGTCGTGTGCCGTTGTTCTACGGGCTGACCGGCGCGGCGCTGCTCGCCGCTCCTGATCGCCATCCAGCTTTCGAGATCGGCGATCGAGTCGGCACCCACGCAAAGTTTCACGAGATGGAGGAGCATGCCTTGGCTTTTTACGCCGGAAGCGCAAGGAGGCAAGGCCGCTCAAAGGCGCAGTACACAGAACTTTTACCCCCGGGACGCATAAGCATTTACACTCCCGAGCCGAAAGATCGTCAGAGCCGATCGTAATGGTCGAGTGCCCAGGGCTCCGCTTCGGCACCCTCGATCCACTTCCGCCACGCCGGTAGTCCCATGATGGCATCCATATAGGCGCGTGTTTCGGGCCTGACCTCGACCGCATAGGCATGGAGACGGTTCACGACGGGAGCGTACATGGCATCAGCGGCCGAAAAGGCGCCGAACAGGAACGGGCCGTCGGTGCCGTGCTCGTGGCGCGCCGCGGCCCAGGCCGCCTCGATCCGCTTGATGTCGGCCTGGGCCTCGTCGTCGAGAGCTACCGGCTTGGGCTGGCGGCGGAAATTGGTCGGGCAGGTCGCGCGCAGCTTGGCGAATCCGGCATGCATCTCCGAACTCAGCGACCGCGCCCTCGCGCGCGCCTTGCGGTCCGCGGGCCAGATCGGCATCTTGGGAAAGGCTTCGGCCAGGAACTCGAAAATCGCAAGCGATTCCCAGACGATGATGTCATCGACGTGGAGCACCGGCACCTTGCCGGTCGGCCCGTGCCTCAGCAACTCGATACCGGTCGTCGGCTGGGATAGCGGGATGACGGTTTCTTCGAACGCAATGCCGAACTGGGTCATGAGGATCCAGGGCCGCAGCGACCATGAGGAATAGGCTTTGTTGCCGATGTAGAGATGCAGGTGCATGTCCGATCCCTTGCGCGAGGAACGTTCATCTGCTCGCCGCGCCGTTCGTCTGACAAGCGCGTTTTCGTGATCGCGGCCATAAGCGACCCTGATGGAACGCGCGCCGCGGAACGCGCGCCAGCCTGCAGCCCAGGCGGATGCCGGAAGTCACGGCACGCTATCGGCTCGCTGGCTCAGCGCATCAAGGACCCGGGAAAAATGTGGAGATCCTTCCGGACAGGCGATACGCCACGAGGCCGATCCACTCGCGCGAGGCGAAGTCGAAGCTCGCCAAGCCGGCACTCAAGTCTCGGTTCGGCTGGAGGTCGCGCCAGGTTCCGGTCGTCCGATAGTCGACCGGGTAAGGGATCACGGAAAACCCGGCCGCGCGAAACAGACCGACCGAGCGCGGCATGTGGTCAGCCGAGGTCACGAGGAGCCAGCGCTCTCCTGGCTGTGGACGCAGAAGGTCACGGCTGTAGCGGGCATTCTCATCGGTGTTGCGGGACCGGTCTTCGAGGGTGATCCGGTCGGCATCGATGCCGAGGTCCACCCACAGCCGTTCGGCGTCCTCGGCTTCACCCCCGATCTGCGATGACAGCGCGCTCGAGCCCCCCGTGTAGATCAGGCGCGACTTCGGGAAGCGCCGCGCCAGAACCGCGCCTTCGGTGAGACGCGTCGCCGCTTCGACGATGGTCACCTGCCCGCGGGAGGCGCCGATGACCTGGTCGATGGCTCCGCCCAGCACGATAATTCCACTCGGCTGCAGGCCGACGAGGTCAGGCGCGGGAAACCGATTCTCCAATGGGCGCAGCATCAGCGTTCCGACGGGGAGAAAGCCGCAGACAAATAGAGCCGTAGTACCCGCACAAAGAAGCCGCCAGCCGTGTCCGCGTCCGCAAGCGACGAGCCCGCATCCGGCAGCCAGTGCCGCGACCATCAGATTGGTCGGGGCCGCGGCGATCCAAAACACTTTCGACAGGAAGAAGAACAAGGCGCTGCTGCGTCGGCTAAGGCGTCATTGACGATCGATCATGTCTCAACCGTTCAGTCTCGCCTATATGAGGACGGGCACGTTCATCCAATGCCGGTTGGTGGCGCGATGTTCGGGCTACAGCGTGTTGTGCAACCTGGGAGGACAAGGGCATATGATACAGCCAATCCGATTCGCAATGATCATTTTGATGGTGGCATGGCCTTTGGCGCACTCGCAAGGCGCATCCGCCCGGACGATCCTGGCGCAGGCCTCGTCGAGTCCCGACCCGACTGCGCCGGCGGAGGCCGCTCCGCCCGTCACGGCTGCGCCCGCCCCGGCCACCCCTGAAGTCTCATCCCCTCCCCGACCCTTGACGGGCGGCGAAGCTTGGAACGCTCTTCTGGGGAACACGATCTCAGGGACGACGTCCGACGGCCCCTATACCGAGTTCTTCAAGCCGGACGGCACGGTCGTGCATGTGGACCGGGACGGAAAGGACACGGGGCACTGGGCACTGAAGGAGCCTTCCGTCTGCTTCACCTATCCCGACGACGATGAGGAGGACTGCCGCAAGCCGCGGGTCGAGGGCACGCACGGCGCCTTCCTCGACGGCGACGGTTCGAGCTATCGCTTCGACATTCTGCCCGGCAACCCCAAGCACCTGTGATCCGGCTGCGGCGCACCGAACTGCCCGCAAAAGCGATGCCGGTCACTGCAGCGGCAAGTCTGCGCCGGCCAGAAAGGCCGTCCATTGCTCCGACGAACCGAAGAAGGCATTCCGGTCGACCCTGTTGCTGATGCCGTCGACATGTCCGTCGGACTGGTATTGCCAGAAATGCCAGCGACGGCCGGCATATTTGACCGAGGGATAGTATTTGGTGCTGCGCACCCAGATCGGATAGTCGTCAAGCGCGCCACCCGCCAGGATGCCGGAGTAGAAGTCGACCGTCGAATAGATGACCGGCTTCTTGCCGTAGTGCCGCTCCAATTCCTCCAGCATTCCTCGCATTTCGGCAAGGGTCGGCTCGCGGTAGAGCGTCCTGCGGCAGGTCGGCGACGTCGGCGTGAGTTCGACGTCGAGAACGGGCGGCAGGGCATCATCCTCGACCGGCACGTTCTGTTCGAGCCAGGCCATCTGTTCGCGCCAGGGTCGGCACCAGTAGACGAAATGGTAGGCCCCATGAGGAAGACCAACCGCCTTCGCGCCCGCCCAGTTCTGGGCAAAGCGGTCATCCAGGCGATTGCCTCCCTCGGTCGCCTTGATCCAGGCGAACTCGACGCCTGAGGACCGGACGCGGCCCCAGTCGATGTTGCCCTGATATTTCGATACGTCGATTCCATGCACCGCAAACTCGGTCGGCGAGGAGCCGCCGAACGGCGGCGTCAACACGGGCTCGACAGCGGCGCAGCCCGACAAGGCCAGCGCCGATGCAAAGATGCTTAAAATGCGCACGAGCTGCATGACAGATTAGCGACCCTGTTGCCCCTTCGGCGATATTTATAGCCGACCTCGTAACGGCTCGTTAAAGCCGGCACAAGGTAAGGCTCGTCGCTGCGGGACTCGTCGCGCCATAGGATTGCCTCACCGACCACCGACACAGTCTAATGAAACCTTGCATTCGATCATTGTTCGTCGGAGCGGCACTGGCGCTCTCCTCCACGCCGGTCATTGCGGAGCCGGCCACCTGTCCAAATCCGCAGGCTCTTGGCACGAGTCGCGACCTCCCCGTCGGGGGCGATGTCCGCATCGGACTCAAAACCTATCCGCAGACGCTCGATCTCGCGGACCATGAAGTCGTGCTCACCTTCGACGACGGGCCCGAGCCGTCGACGACGCCGCGCATCCTGACGCGCTTGAAGCTGATTGCGTGAAGGCAAACTTCTTCCTGATCGGTCGAAACGCCGCAGCCGCGCCCTCGCTTGTCAGGCGGGAGATCGCCGACGGCGATACGGTCGGCCATCACACTTGGTCCCATCCTGCGCTCACGCTGCGCGGCCTGAGCGATGCTGCGGCGCGCGCCGACATCGACAGGGGAATCGCAGCCGACGACAAGGCGGCCTATGGCTCCTATTCGGGCGCGCCGCGTGTGCCCTTTTTTCGGTTCCCGGGTTTTGCGGACACGACCGTCCTGCTCGATCATCTGGGATCGCGCAAGATCGCGGTGTTCGGTGCCGACCTATGGGCTTCGGATTGCGTCCCGATGACACCCGAAGTGGAGCTGGAGCGCCTGATGGCGCGACTCGATGCGGCCGGGCGCGGCATCATTCTGCTGCATGACACCAAGGAGCAGACGGCGGCCATGTTGCCGGGCTTCCTGAAGGCCCTGAAGGCCGGCGGCTACCGGGTGGTGCATGTGGTCCCGGGTCAAGGACCCACGCCGACGCGGCCCGCCCCGGCCAATTGGACCTCGGTAACCGAGAAGACCCTTGCCCACATGGGCTTCAGGCAGCAGCGCGCGACGCGGCTCGGGTTCCCAAGGGCTCCCAGCTTCGAGATTGACTTGGCGTCTCGAGGCCGCCCGTCCCAACCGGCCACCCTTCAGGAGCGGTCAAAATGGCGCCGCCAGGAGACAATCCAGGTCTTTGGATCGTGAAAGCGCACGGAGGGTCCGTCTCTCGTCGCGCGGATCGTCACAGGGTGGCGAGGGTTGCGCTTCCCCATACGATCAGCCCGACGCCCGCGGCGCGACCGATCCAGTGTCCGGCGGGCACGACCTTCTCGACGAGGATGAACAGAGCCAGGACGGCGACCCAGGCCAAGTTCATGATGCCGCCAACGAAGAGCAGCAGCATCAGCAGCCAACAGCAACCGACGCAATATGCGCCGTGCCGAAGGCCCATCCGGAACGCCCCGCGAGCCCCCTCGCACCATTGAGTCATGACGAATTCGAGAGGTGAGCGGCATTGCCGTAGACACGCCTGCTTCAGCGGCGTCCACTGGTACAGCCCTACGGCAATCAGCACGGCCCCGGAAAGGGCGACGCTCGTCGAGCCCATCGTCGGCGAGAGCAAGGCGCCTTTCTCCAGCGCAAACTGAACGGCGACAGCGAAAAAGCTGAACACAAACCAGATGGCGGCGTACCCGAAAGTGAACGCGCCTGAAGCCATCGCCACTTCGCCCTTCGCCTGACGGCAGCGTGCGATCGTGCCGTAAAGGAGGATCATCGGCGCAGCGCTCGGGAGCATCATGGCAGCCATCATCGTGGCCCACATGAGGAACATGAGCAATGCGTACCCTGGCGTCCACAGGCCGACATGCACCGGCATCAGCATGCCGTCCATCTCGTCCATGCGCACTCCGGCCCCGACGAACAGGTAGGCCCACGAGAGTGCGACAACGGCGAGCAGACCGGACACGACAAGCACCCGATCTCGCCGCAGCGCGCCCTCGAATGCAGTCTGGGCAGCCATAGAAGAGTCTCCGAACAGGGGCCCAGAAGGCTGTCTGCTTCTTCTAGGCTGCGACACCTGCCGGCGTCTGCACCACATTGGCAAGCGTGCTGTGGGTGCCACTGGTCTTGAACTTGACGGCACCGCTGGAGACGATGTTGGCCGACGCGACCTCGCCTTCGATGTGTTCGAAGCCCTCCGGCATAACGATCCGAATGCGGTGCGGGGCTCCGGTGACCGGGTTCTTGATCGGCTCGACCTCGGTCTCGAGCACGCCGGGGATGCTGAGGCGAGCGGTCCGGGCTCGTTTGTCGAACTCGAATTTCACGGGCGCGAAGATGGGATCGTGCATCTTCGTGACGATGAGGCTGAAGATGTGAAAGAGCGTCCCTTCCGCCGAGTTTTGCCCGGACATGATGCTGAACAGGGCCTCGCGCTGCTCCGGGCTGGCCCGCTCGTCGACGATGGGTTGCGCCTCGCCGTTCCCCTCGTGCAGGGCTCCCGGAAACGACACAGTTACGAAGAAACTCAGCCCGTCCAGCCTGACGTCTTTGTAATGACCCTTCGTGATGCGCATGCCCAGGAGACCCTGGCAATTGCCTTCCGTCGGCCTCGCATTGAAATCGCAGGGGCACCCGAATGCGCAATTGCAGTTCTTGATCCACTCCCCTTCGAGACGCCAATCGGGTCCAGCCATGAAAGTCTCCCTGGTAGTAATCTATATCCTACCCACAACTTGGGTCGAATTACTCCAAGCTTTAGCAATTGCCGAAGATGTCTGCCACCCGGATATACCCGTAAGTGCAACTACGCAAGCGCGTTCGCTCGCTGGATAGCAACCGCCTACGGCAGGAAAGCGTCATTGAGGCCTTTGCTTGGCAGACCGAGACGGCCTCGG
>JBBPYT010000427.1:0-8765 GCA_038199665.1 Hyphomicrobiales bacterium | reverse complement strand
CATCGTCGAGGAGGGCACCCACGCTGCCCTGTCGAACCGCAATGGGCTCTATGCTCACCTGGCTCGGCTGCAGTTCGACCAGGGGAACGCCGGAAAGGCGAAGGCCGAAGCGGCCGAATAGGTCGTCCCGGAGGTCGTCGCCGTGGCCCCTTGCGCTAGCGGCCTGTCGGGACCGCAAAGGTCAGGAGCCTGGCGGGGCTACCGTTTCCGCATCGCGTCCGTTCGGCCCGCCTTTGCGGGGACGTCCGGCGCAGGGCCGCGAACTTGGTCCTCGCCCTTGTTTTGCTGGTATTCGGCGCTGTCCGGAGTGTTGCCGGAAACTCCGTCCTTGACGCGTCCAACGGGATTGGTCGTCGCATCCTTGTCGGGGTCGATTCTCTTGTCCAAATGGGCCATTCCATTCTCCCGCGCTACCGACATCAATGTCCCGCGGGCAAGTTGGTTGCCGGCTCGCCGGGACGCCCACCGGCCGGGGCAGCGCCGGATGCGCAGGCGGCAGCGACATTGGTTCATGAAGGACTCGGCATGATAATCACCCACCCCAAAAGCATCCGATGATGCGCGATGACGATCGCGAGGGACCGGCTCGTGCGCGCGACATCCGTACCCGCGGTTTCACCGATCGTGTCTCGGTCGAGCAGGCGACGCGCTGGATCGATGCCCATGCGCGACTCTTGCCGGACGAGGACCTCGACCCGGTTGGCGCCGTGGGACGCATCCTCGCCGAGGCAATCGCGGTCGCGCGGGATATTCCGCCCTGCGACCGCGCGACCCAGGACGGCTATGCGCTTCGTGCGGGCGAGACCGCCGGCGCGGGCGACTACAGTCCTTTGATCTTCACGCTCGAGAACACGAGTGGGGTCCTGCCTGTCGGCGCCGCGGCCCTGATCGCGTCCGGCGCGGCCCTGCCGACGGGCGCCGACGCCATCATGCCGTTCGAGGCGGCCCAGTCGGACGGAACCGTTCTGCAGGTCTTCGGCGCTATCGCCCAGGGCAGCGGCGTCGAGGCTCGAGGGCAGCAAGCCGGGGCCGGATCGGTCCTGATCGAACCGGGTCGCAGTCTCCGCGTACAGGATCTCGGCCTCCTTTCGGTGCTCGGCCTCGATCGCGTCCGTGTCGTTCAGCGCCCGCGCGTCAGGCTGATCGTCGCCGGCCCGAAACCGTCCCCCGCCGGTGCAGCTCATGACGCCGACGGCCCGATGCTCCGCGATTTGGTCCGCCGCGACGGCGGCATCGTCTCCCCTACCACCCCGAGGGCCTCGACGCGTGCCGCGATGGTCGCAGCGATGGCGGGGGAACCGCTCGATGCCATTCTGGTCGCCGGCCGCACCGGAACCGGCCCGGACGACGAGGCCCCGCTCGCCCTTGCGGAGGCCGGCGAACTGGCGATCCACGGCATCGCGGTGCGGCCAGGCGGTTCGGCCGGAATGGGCCTGGTCGGAGACGTGCCCGTCATCCTGCTGCCGGGTGATCCGCTCGCGTGCCTCTGCGCGTACGAGCTTTTCGCCGGGCGACTGATCCGGCGTCTCGCCGGTCGCAACCCGGACCTGCCGCACTCGGTGCGCGAGGTCGAGGTCGGGCGCAAGATCGTGTCGGCGGTCGGTTCCGTCGACCTGTGCCAGATCCGTTTCGTCCAGGACCGCGTGGAGCCCGTCGGCTCGGCTGAGTTCGGCAGCCTTCCCTCGGCGGTCCGCGCCGACGGCTTCATCCTGGTTCCGGCGCCGCTCGAAGGCTACGCGCCGGGCGCGCGCGTCGCCGTGCGCGTTTACCCCGAGACCGGCGCGATACCGACCCGGAGCTGAGGAGAGGGACGATTGGCCGACGATTTCAAGGTGGCGTTGCGCGAGGCGGCGCGCCAGGAGCAGTTTCTCGAAGTGGTCGACCGGGACGAGGCCGAGGCGCGCTTCCGCCGGTACATCGAGATGGCTCCGCTGGGTCCGGAAGCCGTGCCTCTCGGGAGCGCACTCGGCCGTGTTCTCGCCTGCGATGTCATCGCCGAGGTCGACGTTCCCGGCTTCGACCGGGCAAGCGTCGACGGCTTCGCGGTGCGCGCCTCCGACACGATCGGCGTCTCAGAGAATGCGCCACGCGAACTCCGTCTCAACGCGGAGATCCTGACGCCGGGTGTCGTGCCGAAGCTGGCGCTTGCCGGGAACACCGCCACCGTGATCGCCACCGGCGGCATGGTGCCGCGCGGGGCCGACGCCATCGTCATGGTCGAGCATACCGAAACGCGGGAAGACGGCGGCGGACTTGTGGTCGGTATCGGGCGCGCCGCGGCAGCGGGTCAGTTCATCCAGGCTGCCGGTTTCGACATAGCCCGTGGCGAGACTGCGATGCGTGCGGGGCAGGCGCTAACCTCGCGCGAGATCGGCGCCCTCGCGGCTTTGGGCCTCGCGGAGGTGGACGTGTGGCGCAAGCCCCGGGTGGCGATCTTCTCCACGGGTGACGAGCTCGTGACCCTCGGCGATCCCCTCAGGGAGGGCGGAGTCTATGATTCCAACGCGGCAATCCTTGCCGCCGCCGTCGAAGAGCTCGGAGGCATGCCCATCCGACTCGGCATCGCCCGCGACGACGAGGACCAACTGGCGATGCTATTGGACAAGGCGCTCGCCCATGACATCGTGCTGCTCTCCGGCGGCACCTCGAAGGGGGCCGGCGATCTGGCCTACAGAGTTGTGAGCCGGCTCGACGACCCCGGCATCCTCGTCCACGGTGCGGCGCTCAAACCCGGCAAGCCGATCTGTTTGGCCGTGTCGCGCGGCAAACCGGTCGTGGTTCTGCCCGGGTTCCCAACCTCGGCGATCTTCACCTTTCACGAATTCGTCGCTCCGGTGATCCGCGCCTTCGCGGGTCGCCCGCCCGAACGGCGCGAGAGCCTGTCCGCGGTGTTATCGGTGCGCGTCGCCTCCGAGCGCGGCCGGACCGAGTATGTCCTGACGTCACTGGTGGCGGGTCAGGGAGGCGGCCTAGCAGCCTATCCGACCGCCAAGGGTTCCGGCGCCGTCACCGCCTTCGGACAAGCGGACGGCTTCTTCAAGGTTGCGCCGCAAACGGAAGCGGTGCCCGCCGGAACCATGGTCGAGGTCACGCTGATCGGCGCGGGGCACAGGCTGGCCGATCTCGTGGTGATCGGCAGCCAGTGCGTTGGCCTCGACATGCTCATCGGCGAGCTGACCCGCGGGGGCCTCTCGGTCAAGGCGCTGTCGGTGGGCAGCATGGGCGGCCTTGCGGCGGCCAAGCGCGGCGAGTGCGACGTTGCGGGCATCCATCTCATGGACCCGGCGACGGGCGAATATAACCGGCCCTTCCTGACCGAGGAACTTCAGCTCTTTGCGGGCTACGGACGCCTGCAAGGCATCGTGTTCCGGCCCGGCGACGCGCGCTTCGAAGGCCGCTCGATCGAGGCGTTCGTGGCAGCGGCGCTCGCCGAACCCGCCTGCCTGATGATCAACCGCAATCCGGGCAGCGGGACCCGGATCGTGATCGATCGCCTGCTGAACGGAGCCCATCCGGCCGGCTATTCGCACCAGGCGAAATCGCACAACGCGGTCGCCGTGGGGGTCGCACAGGGCCGCGCCGACTGGGGGGTGGCGATCGAGACGGTCGCGCGCCAGTACGGCCTCGGATTTCTGCCGCTGCAACCGGAGCGCTATGATTTCGTCGTTCCCAAGGCTCGCATCGAGCGCCCGCCGGTGCGCCGCTTTCTCGCCCTCCTGCAGGACGATGCGATCCGCGGGACACTCGCGGAACTCGGCTTCGAGCCTTAGGGCAGGTGATCTCTCGCGCCTTCGCCCCCGGCTCGTGGCAGTCAATTCAGGTCGATCGTGTGTTCGACCACATGATCAAGGGACGGCACGTCCTCGGACACCAGCGTCATCTTCAGCCGCAGGGTCGTCCCCTTCACCTTACCGTCGTGCACCACGCGCTCGATTTCCCGTTGCGACGTGACACCGACCTCTTTCAGGAACTTACGGAGGGCCATATTGAATGCGTCTTCGTTCATGGGGTTCTCTCCGCTCAGGGCCTGCGAAAGCGGCCGCTTTCAGGGGGATGGCTTGACGCTAGTCCTGTCCGGGCGTCCAGCCAAGGCCGCCCAATCGAACGAAGATGCACGGAGCTTGAATCACCGCTATCGGACCTCAATCACCGGCGAACACCGCCTGTCCGAAATTACCCGCCAATCTGGCTCGACGCGGACGTCGCAAATCAGGCGTATCTGAACATCCTCTGCCGAGCGCGGCGATGCTATTTGACTTCGTCACCTGCCACTCTACCCTGAACTCCCCGGACGTTTCTTGCTACGGAGTGGGCCAATGGCAGTCGTGTGCCGACCTGCCCGCGCGCAAGATTTGGAACGAGCCGACGAGCTTGTCGTTGCCAGCATCAACGACCTCACAGAACGTCACGGCTTTGGACCAATGGCCGTCTCGCGTCCGCCGAATTTTCAATCGTTTTCCTTGAAGGATGATGCCGGTGGGTTGTGGGTGGCCGAAGACGCCGATGAAATTCTCGGCTTCGCTTGGAGTTGGGTCTGCGGCGACTTGTGGTTTCTCGCGCAGTTATTCGTGTCGCCTGCTCGTCAGGGCCGCGGCATCGGCAATGAGCTACTGAAACGAGCCTTGGAACATGCGCGAAAATCGGGCGCTGTCAAAAAGGCTCTGATCACCTTCACTTTCAACACGGTATCGCAAGGACTCTATATTCGGCACGGACTATTCCCGCGGTTCCCGATTTACAATTTCAGCGTCGCGCGTGATCTCTTGATGGGCCATTTGCGTGGCCCGCTATTTCGCAATGTACCCCTTGAGGAAACGGCTTCGCATCTGCAAACCCTTGCCCAGATCGACGCTCGGGCCTTGGGCGTATCACGCGAGAAACATCACAGATATCTGATCAACGACGGGGCGACGAGGGGCGTCATTCTTTACGCAGGAGACGATTGCGTGGGCTACGCTTACCTTGGTGCTGACGGTCACATTGGACCACTCGCGGTCGTGCAGCCTAACGTCCTTGGCACGGCATTCAGGACCGCACTGAACTTAGCTGCGCAGAGCGGTTCTTCGCAGGTGTCGGCGTTTCTTCCTGGCACGAGCGATTCAGCTTTAAGCACTGCGGTCGAGCTCGGGATGCGCATCACGTTTCCGATGGTGCTGATGTCGACGCGCGATCTTGGTGATTGGACTCAGTATCTGCCCCGGAATCCCGGTTTTATGTGATCGCAATCCACTGCCTTGACACGTTTAAGGTCTTCCCCACCGAGGCAAGTCCTTATCAGCCCGGAACCGGACATCGCACAGGATCCATCGATGCTCGTTTATGAGTTCACGGCCTTAGGCCTGGCAAGACGCCTGATCCAAGCCGGGGTGCGCGCTCGGGTTGTTGCCATTCCATGTGCCAGACCGGCAGGCCGGAGCGCGGGTTGACGCCCGACCCTGTCGTGGAGAACCCCTGGCGTTCGTAGAACCGCACGGCGCGCCGATTGTCCTGGTTGACATGCAGCGCAAGGCGATCGGGCGAAATTCGTCTCGCCTCGGCCAGCAGTTGGCCGGCCAGCCCCCGACCTTGGGCCGAGGGGGCGACGGCGAGCTGGTCGATGTAGCCCCGGGCCGGGTCGACGGTGACAAATCCGACAGGAGCCCCTTGCGGGTCCGCAGCGACGATCGTCCTCGCGCCAGCAATCTCGAGGTCGATCTGGCGCGCCGCGAACCAGGGTCGGCGCGCTTCGAAGTCGACGGTCGGCATGGTTGCGGCCCAGGCCGCAACCCACAGATCGACGAGCGCCGGGCAGTCCGCCGCCGTGCCGGCCCGTAGCAGGGCCTCGCTCACCTTTCCGTCAGTTTTAGCTCGATGCGGCGATTCTTGCTGAGCGCCTCATCGCTGTCGCCGGTTTCGAGCGGCTGAAACTCGCCGAAGCCGGCCGCGACGAGGCGCTGCGGGTCGACCCCCTTGCCGATTAGATATTGAACCACTGCAATGGCGCGCGCCGCCGACAGTTCCCAGTTCGACTTGAACTGCGGCGACTGCATCGGGCGCTTGTCCGTGTGGCCATCGACGCGCATGACCCAGAGGATTTCGGGCGGGATTTCGCGTTCGAGGTCAACCACGGCCGCGGCCAGCTTGTCGAGTTCGCCGGCGCCGTCGGGCTTGACCACGGCCTGGCCGGAGTCGAACAGGACCTGCGATTCGAATACGAACCGGTCGCCGACCACCCGAATCCCCGGCCGCGTTCCGAGAATCTCGCGAAGACGTCCGAAGAAGTCCGAACGGTAGCGCGCGAGTTCCTGCACCTTCTGGGCCAGAGCGACGTTGAGGCGCAAACCGAGATCGGCGATCTTCATCTGCGAATCCTTGTCGCGCGCCTCCGAGGCGCCGAGCGCCTGTTCGATGGCGGTGAGCTGCTTGCGCAGCGCGGCGATCTGCTGGTTCAAGATGTCGATGCGGGCCAAGGCGCGCGACACCACATCTTTCTGCGCGTCGAGGGCCTGTGCGGTCTGTGCGGCTTGGTCGCCGGCCGCCGTTGCGGAGGATGAGTTCTGTTCGACGAGGCTCTGCAGCTGGCCTTTTTCGGTCTCGGTCGTATCGAGCGTTGCCTGGAGCGTGGCAATGCTCGATTGGGCATCGGATTTGCCGGCGCGTTCGAGGGCCAGCAACGAAGTGAGCTCCTCGATCTGGCGGTTGAGCCTGTTCAGCACCGTATCCTTGCTCGTCACCTCGCGCGACATGAAGAATTGCGACAGCATGAACACTGACAGCAGGAAGGTGATGACGAGCAGCATGGTCGACAAGGCGTCGACGAAGCCCGGCCAGTAGTCGATGGTGCGCTGCGGGCGGCGCGGCCGTGCGAGCGCCATGTCAACCCAGCTCCTTTTCGCGCGACAACCTCTCGAGCAGACGCCGCACTTCGTTGTTCTGGTCGGCCTGGGCTTCGACCCAGTCGCGGATCAACTGCTGTTCCGAGCGCATATGCTGCACCAGCGCCTGGATGCCCTCCGCCAGATTGGCCAAGGCGGCCGCCGAGGCGCGCGATCCGGTCTGATCGGCCGTTGCAGCGATCTTGTCGAGCGCGGTGCGCAGATCGGCCGGGATCGACGGGGTGCCGGGCACGGCATCGGATGCCGCGTCGGTCGTGAAGACCGACAGCTTGTCTTCGAGTTCGTTGTAGAAGCGGTTTTGTGCCTGTCCGGCCTGAAGGTCGAGGAAGCCGAGCACCAGCGAGCCCGACAGACCGAAGAGCGAGGACGTGAAGGACACGCTCATGCCGCTGATCGGGGCCGCAAGGCCATTCTTGAGGTCGTCGAACATGACGGACGCGTCGCCGCCAGACTGCATGGATTTGATGACGCCTGAAATCGAGCCAACCGTTTCGAGCAAGCCCCAGAACGTGCCGAGCAGGCCCAGGAAGATCAGCAGTCCGGTGAGATAGCGGGCGATGTCGCGGGATTCGTCGAGCCGCGTGCCGATGGAATCGAGAATCGCCCGCATGGTCACGGTGGAGATGGACCGGATCTTGCCTTCCTTGTCGGCCAGTAAGCTCGCCATCGGAGCGAGCAGCTTCGGCGGACGGGCCGAAGGCGCGTCCGTGGTGTTGATGCTGTTGGCCCAGCGGATTTCGGGGAACAGGCGGAAGACCTGTCTCAAGCCCAGAATGATGCCCACCAGGAGCACGCCGATGATCAGGCCGTTCAGGGGCGGATTCGCCATGAAAGCCGTCGCGATCTGCTTGTTCAGGATCAGCGCGATGAATCCGGTCAGGATGATGAACACTACCATCCTGACCAGGAAGATGCGCGGGGATGAAAGCCGGAAAGGGTCGCTTCGTGTCGCCATGGAGCGCGTCGCTCGAAAAAGGATGCGCCGCTCTCACGAGCCCGCCAGAACAGGGAACCTTCCTTTCATGGCGATCTCTGGGCGGCAGAGTCTCCGGGCCTTCTATCAGCTTTCGATTGCAGAGAAGCAATTTTTTAAGTCCGTGCCACCGGCTCGCGGCAGGCGCTTCAGCGAACCTTGCGCAGGATATCGAGAAGCTGCCGGTGCATGGTTTCGTTGCCGGCGCAGATCGATCCCGCGCCGAGCAGGTCACCCCCGCCATCGGCGTCCGACACGAAGCCGCCGGCTTCGCGCACCAGCAGCACGCCCGCCGCGACGTCCCAGGACCTGAGACCCCGCTCCCAGTAGGCGTCGTAATTGCCCGAGGCCACGAAGGCGAGGTCGAGCGCTGCCGCCCCGAGGCGCCGGAGCACGCCGGCCCGAGCCATGACCTCGGCGAATTCCGCCTTGAACAGAGGATGAGCCGCGGCTTTGCCGAGCGCCGGGATGCCGCAGCCGACCAGCGCTTCGGCAATGTCGCGCCGGGCCGCGACGCGCAGGCGCCGATTGTTGAGGTAAGCGCCCTGGCCGCGTTCGGCGAAGAACATGTCGTCGGTGACCGGGTTGTAGACCACGCCGGCGACAAGGCTCCCCTCGCGCTCGAGACCGACCGATACAGCGAAGATGGGCAGGCCGTGCAGGAAGTTCGTGGTCCCGTCGAGCGGGTCGATGTGCCAGGTGTGGCTCTTGTCGGTGCCGTCGACGACCCCGCCTTCCTCCATCACGAAGCCGTAGCCGGGGCGCGCTTTGCCGAGTTCCTCGAACAGCGTCTTTTCCGACCGGCGATCGGCAGCGGTGACGAAATCGCCGGGACCCTTCACCGAAACCTGCAGGTTCTCGATCTCGCCGAAATCGCGCTTGAGGCCGCGGCCGGCCTTGATGACGGCCGCGGTCAT
>JBBPYT010000426.1:0-3037 GCA_038199665.1 Hyphomicrobiales bacterium | reverse complement strand
GGGTGATCGCGTGGACGCGATCGCGCCCATATCCCAAACGACGGAACGTTGGGCGTCTATGTTGGTGGTGACGACCAGCAGACGGCGCCCTTTCCGGTGCTCGGCCGCGACTGCGTCGAGAATGCCCTGGTCGATGTAGTGTGCGATGAGCCGTCCGAGCTTGTCGCTCTCGACCAGCGCATTGCCGAACAGACCGTTGAAGACGCTCACGTTCTTGACCAGCGTCGCGGCGAAGCCGCTGGTATAGAGATCCTCCAAAGTTCCGTCGTAAGCGGGCCCGAGGAAGGCGAAAGGTGCCATTAGGGCGCCGGTGCTGACGCCCGACACCATGGTGAATTGCGGTCGCTGATGGGCTTCGGTCAAGCCCTTCAAGAAGCCCGCCCCAAAGGCCCCGTCCGAGCCACCGCTCGACAAGGCCAGAAACGTGACAGGCTCGTGGCGCGCTGCAGCCTGGGCGTAAACGTCGCGCCTGAATCGGTCGAAGACATAAGCCGGCGCATCGGCGAAATATCGGACCGTACCCATTCCGGGAATGTCGGCCGATGCGGATTCGGCGCTCGTATAGGCGGTTCGCGGCTCCAACGAGGAGCAGCCGGACAGGCCAATGCTCAGCGCAAGCAGGCCGGCATAGGCAGCTCGGCTCCGGTTGTTCATCGTCATTCTCGTGCCTTCGCGACCTCGCCCTGGCTGCCGCGAGCAGAGCCGACTGCCGAACGGCGCGGCTGTCGACGAAGCCTGCGCCGTCGACGTTTAGGAAGGGGAGAGGCTCCGTGTCGGCGCAAGCAAAAAAGCGCCGGCGCTTCGGATTGCCGGCTGGTGTGCCTTTAATGTGTCTCGACGTAAGCCAAGTGCGCGCCGGCCTTGAGGAAGCGGACGGGATCGACCGGTTCGCCGTCGATGCGAACTTCGTAGTGCAGGTGCGGCCCCGTCGCACGCCCCGTCGCACCGACCCGGCCAACGACGCCGCCTTTGTCGATCATCTGCCCTTCGGCAATCTCGATCTCCTCGAGGTGAGCATAGCGGGTGGATAGGCCATTGCCGTGGTCGATCTCGACCATGTTGCCTTAACCGCCGGCCAAGCCGGCGAAGGCGACACGGCCGGCAGCCGTGGATTTGACATCCGCACCATAGCCTTCCTTCAGATCCACTCCCGGATGCAAGGCCGGCCGTCCGAGGAAAGGATCGATCCGTGCGCCGAACGGAGAGGTTACCTCCGGCGTGCCCGGCAGCGGTCCGACGAGCGGAACGCGGGTCACCACGCTCCTCAGATGAGTGGCGGAGGCTAACGTCTCGCGCAGGTCGGAGAGGGCGTTTCCGAACGGCGTGTCCTTCTCGTCCTCGAGGGGAACGAAGGGACCGCCTACTCCAGCAGCGCTGGAACTGTCGAAGCGGTCAAGCGACAGTCCGGCTTCCTGCAGGACTCCCCGCAGATGGGCAGCTTCATCCCGCGCTTGGGAGTCGATGCGAGAGAGCGCGCCAAGTTGTGCATGTTCGATCTGGTCGAGTGAAGCCGAGATCAGGGACAGGCGCGTCGGCATGGCAAAGTGCCGGTCGAGCGCCGACACAGGACCGGGAGCTCTCACCGCCTCGCTGTCGGGCTCGACAGGGTCGGTTTCCGGATGGGGTTTGGCCGCCGCGTACGGCCGCACTGTTGCGGTCGAGGTGGGCACGTAGCCCATCAGTTCCGGCGGCGCCGCTGAAGCGGGCTTGGCCCCGAAAGGTGGGTCCAGCGCTGCCGAAACGCGCGGCGCGGCAACGGATTCCGCGGCCAATGACATTCCGGCCGCGCTTCCCCGAACAGCTCCCGTTCGCGTGGTCAGACCGGCCACGACTGCGGCGCGGCTTTCCAGCCTGGACTCGCGCAAGATCAGGTCGTGCATCCTGCTTTCGACGGCCGCCTGATCGCTGACCTGACGGCGTGTCTGTCGCTCCAGTTCGCCGCGTAGGGCGTCGATCCGATCTTCGTAGGCATATTGCCGTTCGCTCTGCCGGGCCATCAGGGATGCGACAAGATCGTCGTGGAAGGCAAGGTAAAGCATGGCCCCGATTCCCCCCAGGCCGACCAGGGGCACGATCAGTGCCAGGACGTGGACCACATGCGAGCGCAGCGCAAAGGTTCGCATCCCCTCACCGCGCGAGATCGTCAGGAAGTAGTGCGATCTTGGCAACGACGTTGCGGGTGAAGCACTTTGTGCGGACATAGAACGCCTCCTGGCGCGCCGCATGCGGCCGCGACAGCATCGATGCCCAAGTAGAAACGATTAAGGTTAATGGATCGCCAAAGTTCCCCGGAGCGGTGACCGGATTTTGGTCGCGGGGCCGCCCCAAGCACGTCGGTTGCATCGCCCGGCTTCGCCGCGGCTCTCAGAGCGTTCTTGCGTCAAAGGCCCCGCGCAAATGCGAGCACGGCTTCGGCGTGCCCCGGCACTTTGACCTTCTGCCAGATGTTGGCAATACGCGCGTCGCCGCCAATCAGATATGTGGTCCGCTCGACGCCCATATACTTTCGGCCATACATGGATTTTTCCACCCAGACGCCGTAAGATCCGCAAATGTCTTTGCTTTCGTCGGAACCGAGGACGAGCTCGAGGCTGTGCTTAGCCTTGAACGCGTCGTGACTGTCGGGGCTGTCGGGCGAAATTCCGACAATTTCGGTACCGGCTTCGGCGAAAGCCGCACGCAGGGCGTTGAAATCGATGGCTTCGCGCGTGCAGCCGCTCGTATCGTCCTTGGGGTAGAAATAGAGCACGAGCTTTTTGCCGGAGAATGAGGCCAAGCTCAAGTCCTCACCGGTGCTTGCGGGAAAACGAAAATCCGGCGCCACGTCGCCGGTCTGCAAAGGAGCTGCCATGATGCCTTCCTTTTGTCCCATTGGACGCCGATGGCAGGCAGCGAGCGCGGCCCGCCTCGGCGCAACGCCCTCAATAAGGTTGGATCCAGCCTTTCCGTCAACACGAGGAGCATGACGGCTTGGCCGAAAGACACGACAGGCAAGATGGTCACGGCGACGGTCAGCCCACGCATCACGATGGGTACG
>JBBPYT010000425.1:0-6341 GCA_038199665.1 Hyphomicrobiales bacterium | reverse complement strand
GCGTGCCGAGCGGCAGCAATCCCCGCTGCAGGAACGGCACACGATCGATCAAGATGGCCACGAGGACGCCGGTGCCCGAACCGACGACGTAACCGGCCGCAAGCCCTTTGAAGGTCTGCATGAAATCTTGGCCCAACAGTCCGGGCGATTGGATCAAACGGCTCGCGACGGTGGAGGGGGGCGGCAGGATCACACCCGGCACATCGAGGCCTTGCACCACCATCTGCCACCAGAACAGCACCGTAAATCCGAAGATGAGTGGAACCGCGACCGCGCAGAGGCGCCCGGCCCAGCCGCGCTGCGGGCCTTTCAGAACGATGAGCTCGACCAGGAACCAGGCCGCGAGCCAAACGGCGATGCAGGCAAGCCAATAGGAAGCGCCATTGGGCGGCGGTGTTTCGGCACCCTCGGCGCCAAACGCCGCCGAGGCGGCGAGCAACGAGCCCAGGGCGGTGCTCAAGAGCGCCCCGAATCTCATGTCGCGGTCCTCCCGCCGGGTTCGAGCGCGCGTTCGACGATCCCGACCAGACCGATCAGTGCCGCGCCGCAAAACGCCGCCGCGAACAGCGCTGCCCAGATCTGGATCGTCTGGCCGTAATAGGAGCCGGCCAAAAGACGGGCGCCCAGGCCGCCGTCTTCGCTTTTGGTGACCTCCGCGACGATCGTACCCACCAGACTGGCTGCGACGCCGATCTTCAAGCTGGCGAAGAGGAAGGGCCTGCTTGCCGGTAGCCGCAGCTTGGCCAGAACCTGCGCGGCCGAAGCCGAATAGGTCCGCATCAGGTCGAATTGCAGAGGATCGGGCGAGCGCAGGCCCTTCACCATGCCGACCGTAACCGGGAAAAACGAAAGATAGGCCGCGATCAACGCCTTCGGCAGCAGGCCCGTGATCGAAAATTGGTTGAGGATCACCACGATCATCGGCGCGAGCGCCACGACCGGAATGGTCTGGGACGCGACGATCCACGGCATCATGCCCCGATCAAGGGAACGCACGTGCACGATCAACAGGCTCAGCCCGATGCCGAACAGCGATCCGATGAGAAAACCCACGACCGTCGCCTCCAGCGTCACGATGGCATGGAACACCAGGCTGCGCTTCGACGTGATCGGTGTCGCAAGGACGGTCTTCCCGAGCTCCTGGGCGATCTGGTGCGGCGCCGGCAGCCTGGGCCGCTCCTGCGACCAGGTTCCGACGACGAAATCCGTCGCACTGTAATGCGCGACATCCGCGTTGAGGAAGGCGTCGCGCTGCAGACCTGCGTTCATGAAAACCGCGCCTGCATACCAGAGTACCAGGATGCTCAACATCACGATGGCGACCGGCAGCGCATGGCCGGCCATCAGCCGTGCCCATAAGCTGCCGCGCGCCGGGGTGGGCACGACCCGCGGCAAGGCCTGCGCTTCAGTCATAGGAGTGGCCTTCCCGCAGCCCTTGGCGCACCCGTTGCGCCACCTCGAGAAAGGCCGGGGTCTCGCGGATGTCGAGTGTCCGGTCACGCGGAAAATCGTAAGCGACGATGTCGTGCACCCGTCCGGGCCGGGGCGACATGACCACGATGCGGGTCGATAGGAACACAGCTTCCGGAATCGAATGGGTGACGAACACCACCGTCTTGCCGGTTCGGTTCCACAGGCGCAAGAGCTGCTCGTTCAGCTTGTCGCGAACGATCTCGTCGAGCGCCCCGAAGGGCTCGTCCATCAGCAAGAGATCGGGATCGAACGACAACGCGCGAGCGATCGAAGCGCGCTGCTGCATGCCGCCCGACAACTGCCAGGGAAACTTGTTGCCGAATCCGGTCAGGTCGACCAGACCGAGGCCGGCCTCGACCCGCGCCTGCCGTTCCGCCTTGGAAAAGCCCATGATTTCGAGCGGCAGCGCAATGTTGCGGCCGACCGTGCGCCACGGGTAGAGCGCGGGCGCCTGGAACACGTAGCCGTAGGACCGCTGCAGCCGCGCCTCGCGCGGCGTCAGGCCTTTGACCGTGATGCGTCCGCCGGTCGGCTGTTCGAGATCGGCGATGACACGAAGCAGGGTCGTCTTGCCGCAGCCCGACGGACCGATGAGCGAGATGAATTCTCCCGGCCGGATGTCGAGCGAGACGTGGGACAGGGCATGAACCGCACCGTCCCCCGTGTCGAAGATCAGCGACAGGTCCTCGACCGCGATCAACGGCGTCGGCTTTGGGCTGCTGACTTTTTGAGCCGGAGCGACCTCGAGGTCCATCTCAGGCTCGGTGGACGGCTTTTGGGGCCGTCGAGCTGCGCCATTGCCGTAGGGAACGGGCTTCCGGCGTGAAGGGGGAGCGCGGCACGAACCGGCCGCGCCCCGCGGCCGCGGTCATCCGGCCGTCCTGCCACACGATTTCGCCCCGCGACAGCGTGATTCTGGGCAGGCCTTCGCACTTGACGCCTTCAAAGACGTTGTAATCGATCGCCGAGAGCTGCGTCGCGGCCGATATGGTCTTCGTCGCTTTGGGATCCCAGATCACGATATCGGCATCCGAGCCGGCCTCCAGGGCGCCCTTCTTCGGATAAAGGTTCAGTATCCGGGCGATGTTGGTCGATGTCACCGCCACGAACTCATTGGCGGTCAGCCGGCCGCTGTTGACGCCCCGCGTCCAGAGCACGGGCATGCGATCCTCGAGGCCGCCGGTACCGTTGGGGATCTTGGTGAAGTCGTTGCGGCCGAAGCGCTTCTGCTCTGTCGTGAATGCGCAATGGTCGGTTGCCACGACCTGCAGCGACCCGGCCCGCAGCCCGTTCCAGAGATCGTCCTGGTTCTTCCTGTCCCGGAACGGCGGCGACATCACGCGCCGCGCCGCATGGTCCCAATCAGGATTGAGATATTCGGTCTCGTCAAGCACCAGGTGTTGGATCAGCGGCTCGCCGTAGACGCGTTGGCCGAGGCGGCGAGCCCGAGCGATGGCCTCGTGGGCGGGGATCGACGAGGTATGGACGATATAGAGCGGGACGCCGGCCTGGTCGGCCAGCATGATGGCTCGGTTGGCAGCTTCGCCTTCGACCTCGGGAGGCCGCGAATAGCCGTGACCTTCGGGTCCGGTAATGCCGGAAGCCAGAATTTCGGCCTGCAATGCCGCCACGACGTCGCCGTTCTCGGCATGGACGAGCGGCATGGCGCCGATCTCCGCGCAGCGCTTGAACGAGGCGAACATCTCCTCGTCGTTCACCATCAAGGCGCCCTTGTAGGCCATGAAATGCTTGAAGGTCGGAACACCGCGCCGCACCACCTCCGCCATCTCGTCGCGGATCGCATCGGACCAGGACAAGATGCACATGTGGTAGGAAAAATCGGCCGCCGCGCTCTTCGACCGGCGGTCCCAATCGGCCCAGGCGTCCATCAGCTTCTGGCCGTGGTTGGGTATGCAGAAGTCGACCACCATGGTGGTGCCGCCCGAAAGCGCCGCCTTGGTGCCGCGTTCATAATCATCCGTCGTGGTCGTGCCCATGAAGGGCATTTCGAGATGAGTGTGGGGATCGATCCCGCCCGGCATCACGTAGCATCCGGTCGCGTCGAGAACCGTTTCGGCGCGGAGCCCCTGCCCTACCGCCGCCACGCTTTCACCTTCGACGAGCACGTCGGCCGCAAAGCTGCGTGCCGCCGTGACCACCGTCCCGCCCTTGATGACCGTCGACATCGGTGCTCCTCGACCCTCTGTTTATTGGCCTGATCGCGAATCAGGCGACGACTTCCGCCTTTTCAAGCACGGCATGCATCAGGACTTGCGCACCGGCGCTAGCCCAATCCGGCTTGATGTCCTCGGCTTCGTTGTGGCTGATTCCATCGACGCAGGGCGTGAAGATCATCGAGGTCGGCGCGACCTTGCTGATGTAGCAAGCATCATGCCCGGCGCCTGAAACGATGTCGCGATGGCTGAAGCCACAGGCCTCGGCTCCGCGCCGCACGGCATCGATGCAACCGGGGTCGAACGGCACCGGCGCGTAGGAGAAGACCTGCTTCAGGTCGAACTTGAGGCCGATCCTGTCGGCGATCTGCACGATGCCCTCCCGCAGAGCCTTGTCCATCTCGACCAGGACCGAGTCCTCGGGATGGCGGAACTCGCAGGTCAGAAACACCTCCCCCGGAATGACGTTGCGCGAGTTCGGATAAGGATTGAGCATCCCTGTCGTCGAAACGCCGAGCGGCGGATGGTCAAGCCCGATTCGATTGACCAGTTCGACAACCCTTGCAGCGCCGAGCAGGGCGTCCTTGCGGCGCGACATGGGGGTCGACCCCGCGTGGCTTTCGAAGCCCGTCAAGATGACCTCGTACCATCGCTGCCCCTGCCCGTGCGTGACGACGCCGATGTCGATCTTCTCGTCTTCCAGGATTGGACCCTGCTCGATGTGCAGTTCGAAAAAAGCGTGGATCGGCCGGCCCCCGACGGGCGCATCGCCCTTGAATCCGATGCGCGCCAACTCGTCGCCGAGATTCAAGCCTTCTTGGTCTTTCAACGCGTAGGCATATTCCTTTGTGTAAACCCCCGCAAAGACGCCCGAGGCGATCATGGCCGGCGCGTAGCGCGAACCTTCCTCGTTGGTCCAGTTGGCGACCTCGATGGGGTGTTTGGTCCTGATCTTGAGATCGTTCAACGAGCGCATCACCTCGAGCGCACCGAGCACGCCAAGAACCCCATCGAACTTGCCGCCGGTCGGCTGCGTGTCGAGATGGCTGCCCATCATGACTGGTGGCAGAGAGTCGTCGGTACCGGGCCGCCGCGCAAACATATTGCCCATCTGGTCGACCGTCATGGTCAAGCCGGCCTCGCCGCACCAGCGTGCGAACAATTCTCGCGCCTCCCGGTCGAGGGCGGTCAGCGTCAGGCGCTTGTTGCCGCCTTTGGGCGTGGCGCCGATCTTGGCCATGTCCGTGAGGCTGTCCCACAATCGCGCGCCATCGATGCGAATATTGGACAAGTCGGCCATGGGTTCCTCGGGGCGGCTCCGCTACATGGCGGAGCTTTTGCGACAGCTAACGCGAGTCTGTCCAACTGGTCAATTTCTGCCTTGCGGCAGATTCGATGCTAAGGCGAAGGCATGAGCGCCGCCAACGACAAGTCTCGATGCAGACGAGCCACTCGCATCAACAGCGAGGACGCCATTCTGGCTGCCGCGGAGGCCATCTTCGCGGAAAGAGGCTTCGATGGCGCCACGACGGCCGCCATCGCGGCCATGGCGGGCTTGCCCAAGGCCAATGTGCACTATTATTTTTCGACCAAGGAACGGCTCTACCGCGAGGTCATCCGGCGGATTCTCGACGCTTGGCTCGATGCGGCACGCGCTTTCGACGAGGTCGATTCCGCCCGGGAGGCGTTGGCCCGCTACATAGTGGCCAAGATGGATCTCGCCCGCGAAAGGCCGTTTGGGTCGCGCGTCTTCGCCAAGGAAATCATGCGCGGTGCGCCGGTGGCCCAGGACTTCCTCGAGACGACCCTGAAGAGCTGGATCGATGATCGCGAGGCCGTTGTCCGGCGCTGGATCCGCCAAGGCCAGTTACGCCCGGTAGAGCCCCGCACCCTGTTCTACCTGATCTGGGCCACGACGCAGCATTATGCCGATTTCGCTCATCAGATCGCCACGCTGAACGGCGGCGAGCCGCTTTCGGACGAATCGTTCGCGGCCGCGAAGACGCATGTGATCGCGATCATCCTGCAGGGAGTCGAACAGCGTTGAGCATTGCCCGGACGTGACTCTCAGGCGCCTAGTTGCTACTAACATTGAGCGAAAAGTTGGAGGAGCTCCATGCCGTTGGGTGCGCGCGATCGGCGGGCTGACATGCGTCCGCTGCCAGCCGCCGTCGCGGCAACATTTCTCCTCGGCTGGTTGTTCGCCCCTTTCTTGGCGTCGGCTGAGGAAACAGCCGGATGCGCCAAGTTCAAATGGCCGATCGCGCGCGAGCAGTCGGCCTTTGCCGCGCCGGATCTGCCGGTCGTGGCATCCGGCCAGTCGCTTCCCGCTGGCCTGCAAGCTGTTACACTGCAATTGCAGCCGCAGGTGAACGTTTCCTTCGTGAGGCCGCCCGGGCGCAAGCCCAAGGTCGATCCTGCCTACGCGGCTGTGTTCACTATGCCGCCGATCGCGACGGCCGGACGCTACCAGGTGACCCTGTCTCACTGAGCCGAAAACCGAGGCCGTTGCGGATTGATGCGTCAGAACAATGTCTTATGGCGATAGTTCGCGGTTTGATGTTTCCCAAAAGTTGCGATTGGAAGCATATGGGAAGCTCCAGGGGTGTTGTAAGTACCTGATTTCAATTTTGCTTTGCGGATTTCGGGAAGGGTCCAAAAAATAATTCGTCGCGACCCCCGACGGCGGGTGGC
>JBBPYT010000424.1:0-2435 GCA_038199665.1 Hyphomicrobiales bacterium | reverse complement strand
TACCCCATGCTGGGCCGCGAGCCGGCAACTCCGGCGCGGGACACCGAAGGCGATGCGCCCATGCTGACCCTGGCCGATGTCCGCTACTACCGCGACACCTACCTGGCCGAAGCCAAGCCCGAGCCGTGGACATTCCCGCTGGATGCGCCGTCGCTTGCGGGAATGCCGCCGACCTTTCTGCTCGCCGCCGAACACGATCCTTTGCGCGATGATTGCTCGGCATTCGCCGGCCGCCTCCGCCAAGCCGGCGTCCCGGCGGAAGTTCGCGTGGGCAAAGGCCTCGTGCACGGCTTTTTGCGCGCGCTCGACCGCAGCCCTATCGCGGCGAAGCTCTTCGACGAACTCCTCGCCTTCATCAAGCTCCGTCTCGGCGCGTCGTGAATCGTCTCGATCCTGTCGCACAAGGTCACGTCCGCAGTTGTCCGACGACCTAGCATCCTGATGGCATGAACGGTTATCCGGGAAGCGAGGCGAACATGGAAAAGGACGAGGACTTCACGCGCGGCGGTCTGCACCGTCGCGAATTTCTCACCGGCACCGCGCTCACGCTTGCGCTGGGCACCCTGGCGCCGGGGCTCCTCACCCGGGCGCTGGCGCAGGATGCGCAGCCGAAATCCGGCGGCACCTTGAAGCTCGGCATGTCGGGCGGCGCCACCTCGGACAGCCTCGATCCGCGCACGCTGACGGACTGGGTGCCGGTCAACATCTGCTACCAGGTGATGAACGGTCTCGTCGAGATCGACGAACACAACAAGGCGGTGCCGGAGCTGCTCGAAAGTTGGGAGTCGAAGCCCGGCGCCAAGGAATGGGTGTTCGACGTCCGGAAAGGCGTGACCTTCTCGAACGGCAAGACCCTCGACGCCGACGACATCATCTATTCGATCAACCTGCATCGCGGCGAGACGAAATCGGCCGGCAAGGTGGTGATCGAGGATATCACCGAGGTCAAAAAGCTCGGGCCGAACCAGATCGGCGTCACGCTCGGTCAGGGCAATGTCGATCTGCCCTACCTGCTGTCCGACTACCACTTCATGGTCGTCCCGAACGGCTTCACGGATTGGTCGAAACCGGTGGGCACCGCCGGCTACACGCTGGAAAGCTTCGACCCTGGCGTGCGCGCCGTAACCCGCAAGCGCGGCGATTACTGGAAACCCGGCCGCGCCTATGTCGATTCGATCGAGACGCTCGTCATCAACGACACCAGCGCTCGCACCAACGCGCTGATCACCGGCCAGGCGGACGTCATCAGCCGGCTGAACCCGAGAACCGTCAACCTTCTCACGAAAAACCCCAACTTCCAGGTCATCCGCAACTCGGCAGGGCAGCACGCCACCTTCCTGATGAACACGACGGACCAGCCGTTCACCGACAACAACGTGCGGATGGCGCTCAAATATGGCGTCGACCGGCAGAAGATGATCGACACCGTGCTGAACGGCTACGGCGTCATCGGCAACGACCAGCCGATCCCCAATACCGATCGTTTCTACGCGGCCGATCTGCCGCAACACAGCTACGATCCCGACAAGGCCAAATTCTACCTGAAGCAGGCCGGACTCTCCGAACTGCCGGTCACGCTGCAGGTGTCGGAAGCCGCCTTTACGGGCGCGACGGACGCGGCGATTCTGTATCAAGCCGCCGCCGCCAAGGCGGGCATCACCATGACGGTCAAGCGCGAGCCGTCGGATGGCTATTGGGACAATGTCTGGCTCAAGGCGCCGTTCTGCGTCTCCTATTGGGGCGGCCGGCCGACCGCCGACCAGATGCTGTCGATCGCCTACAAATCCGATGCCAAGTGGAACGAGACCTATTGGAAGCGTCCGGAGTTCGACAAGATCCTGATCGCGGCGCGCACCGAATTCGACGAAGCCAAGCGCAAGCAGATGTACGGCGAACTCCAGCGCATGATTTCCGACGATGCCGGCGCAGTGATCCCCATGTTCATGGATTATCTGGAAGCCGGCTCGAAGAAGGTGAAGGGAATGGCCCCGCATCCCATGTTCGACCTGATGGCGCAGCGCATCGGCGAGAGGGTGTGGATCGGGGCCTAAGCCCGACATGCCGGACCCGACCGTCGAGGTCGCGGAAAACCTCTGGATTCCGCTTGCCGGCGGCACGCGTCTCGCGGCACGCTTGTGGCGCCCGGTCGGTGCGGGCCTCGACCGGCGGCAGGTGCCGACCGTGCTCGAATACATCCCCTACCGCAAGCGCGACGGCACGCGCGGCCGCGACGAGCCCATGCACGGCTTCTTCGCCGCGCGGGGTTACGCCGCGATCCGGGTGGACATGCGGGGCTCGGGCGAGTCGGACGGGCTCCTGAACGACGAATACCTCGCGCAGGAACAGGACGACGCGCTCGAGGTGATCGCCTGGATCGCGGCGCAGCCCTGGTGCACCGGCGCCATCGGCATGATGGGGAAATCCTGGGGTGGCTT
>JBBPYT010000423.1:0-4642 GCA_038199665.1 Hyphomicrobiales bacterium | reverse complement strand
TGATTGCCCCCGGACAGCGACAAAATAGGATTGCGCATGTCTGGCGTGCGAATCTTGATGCGCTTCTGCCATCGCGCTGCGAGCTCGTCCTCGGCGGCCGACGAAATCAGCATTCCCCGGCGCAAGCTTGCCAGCGATCGGACCCCGATATTCTCCGCGATGGACCACAGCGGAAAGATGCCGTCGCTCTGCCGGTCGCCGGCGACGAGCGCCACCGGCGTCGTCACTTCGGCCTGAGCGGTTTTGCGCCCGGCCGCATCGAACACGGCGAGAAGGAGATCGGTCTGCCCATGGCCGGCGAGACCCGCGAGCCCGATCACCTCGCCTTCTCGCGCCACGAGGTCGCGCCCATCCGGCTGCAGCTTCGGACGGATTCTCACCCGCACGGATGCGGTGGATTCGAACCGCTCCGTCGCTGCCGCCGCGGCACCATGGGCTTCGGCACCCCCCATGGCCACCACGAGCTTGTTGCGGTCGAAACCCACGGTCGGGCCACTGGTGACGACACGGCCATCACGCATCACCACGATCCGGTCCGAGGTCCCGAGGATCTCGCCCAGGAGATGCGAGATCAGGATGCAACTCGCGCCTGCCTCGACGGTGCGGCGCAGAAAGGCGAAAAGCTGACTGGCGGTGTGACCGTCGAGCGACGAGGTCGGCTCGTCGAGAATGACGAGGCGGAGCGGATCGGTCGTGACCGTGAAGGCGCGCGCGATCTCGATCATCTGCCGCTTGCCGATGGCCAGATCGCCTACCACCGTGTCGGGCGGGATGCCGTGGCCGGGGAACATCTCGTCGAGCTTCGACGCGATGAGGGCGCCGGCCCGCCGCCGCCACCCGACGCCGCGGAGCGCCGGATGCAGGATGCGCGTGTTTTCAGCGACCGTGAGGTTGGGGCAGAGCGACAGTTCCTGGAATACGCAGCGGATGCCGAGCCTATGGGCCAGCTCGACTCCGTAGGTCACCTGGGTCTCGCCGTTGACTTCGATGGCCGCCTTGTCGGGCGTGAGCGTCCCGGCCAACACATGCATCAGCGTCGATTTGCCGGCCCCGTTATGGCCGATGAGGCCAACGCATTCGTGCGTATCGATCGCGAGAGCGACGCCCGCAAGGGCTCGGACGGCCCCGAAGCTTTTCTCGACGCCATCGACCTGAATCACTGTTGCGTCTGGGCGCATCGCTACTCTTGCATCAGCTTTCGACCGAACATTACCGGATTGGCGGGCCGTTCGGGATCCTACTCGGTGCATAGCGACCTGTAGGTGACGGCGCCCCGAGGCGCAATGGCCATACCGTCACGATAATGTCGGTGATTCCGCAGGCGCGGGCTCGCGAGTAGAGCCAAAATGTCTGAAGGAGCCGGTTGCTCCAGAAACGTCAAAACAAAGGGGAACCCCGAAGAGTTCCCCTTACGCGCCCCGTAGGAGGCGCAACGGACACCATGGGGTGGAACCCTGGGCCGCATGTATGTGATCTCCATAGACCCGACGTTTTTCAAGATTCCCCGTTCACAGTTCGCCGCGCCAGAAGGTGGCGACTTTCGAGCCCTTGCCAAAGGAACAGGCCGGGGATGCCGAGCGCGATCTCGGGCAGACGCTTGACCAGCGACAGCGCCACCGCCACCGGGGCCGGTATGCCGAAAATGGCACAAAGGGCCACGAAACCACCCTCCTGCACGCCGATCGCACCCGGCACCACGAAGGCGGCGCCGCGCACCGCTTGTCCCAGGCTCTCGATGACGAGCGCCGTCGAATAGGACACGGGATGACCCATGAAGCGCAGCGCGGTCCAGATTTCCAGCACGCCGAAGAACCAGATCGCGAGATGCAGCGCAAAGGCGGCCCAGAAGCGGGCCGGACGGCTATAGATGTCCTGCAACCGATCGTTCAGCGCCGACAGACCGCCGAGCACGGCCCATTGCGGGTTCCGGGCGAAACGCGCCAGGATCTTTTCGACGAGTTGCACGCCGCCGTAGCGCTGTGCGGCGAAGAAGCCGCCGAGCGCGGGCGCCATGATGGCCAGTCCGATCACCACCCAGCGCACCAGCGTGTCGGCGCCGCCGACCGAGACCAGCACTGCGAGCCCGACCAGGGTGAAGACGAATTGGCTCGCCGTCTGGATCAGGAGGTCCACCAGCACGCTGGCGCCGGCCGTGCCGCCCGACACGCCAAAGAAGGTGAGGAGGCGGGCGCCGGCGACTTCGCCCCCGACCTGCGCAACGGGCAGCAGAGAATTGATCGACTCGCGGACCCAGCGCAGCATGGCGCAGATCCAGGCTAGGTTATGTCTTTGGCCGGGCAGCAGCAGGCGCCATGCGAAGCCCGCGCCGGTGGTTTCGCCAGCCCGCACGAGCGCCACGATCAGGGCTCCCCAGCCGACTGCTTCCAAAGCATGCAGAATAGGCTGGAAGCCGTAGGCCGCCACAAGGGCCACGGCCACCAGGACCCCCACGGCGCTGGCGATGACGAGCGTCAGACGCATGAGATTGGAAGAACTTCCGGGTGAACGGACTGTGGGGCCAAGCCGGCGAAGGATCCTGGATGTCGCACCCGAGGCGTGAACATCGGTTGGCAAAGCCGCGGCAGAGAAATCAGCTTAACCGGGCTCCGCACGACCTGTTAGCGAGGACTGTGCGTCGGCGCAACCTTGCGGGCTGAAGGAAGTTACAGTTTGCCCGACAGGCTCAAGTGTAACTCGACCAAGGCGCGGGCGATTCGCCCGGGGAGATCGCCGGCAGCACCGAGACGTTCATGACCCCGTGCTGCTCGACGATGGCGGGGGCCGGCCGCGGGCTCGCTGTTGTTGAGCCTGGGCGACGCACTCGGAACGCGCAGTCCGGGACGGGGATCGCTCCCCGTCCCGGGATGCATCAGTAATCCATGCCGCCCATGCCGCCCATGCCGCCCATTCCGCCTCCCGGCATCGAGGGCGAGTCCTTCTTCGGAGCTTCGGCGACCATGGCTTCGGTGGTGATCAGCAGACCGGCGACCGAAGCCGCGTCCTGCAGAGCCACGCGCACGACCTTGGCCGGATCGACGATGCCAGCGCTGAGCATGTCGACATACTCTTCGGTCTGGGCGTTGAAGCCATAGGTCGCCGAGGAGTTCTCGGTGACCTTGCCGACCACGATCGAGCCCTCGACGCCGGAGTTTTCGGCGATCTGGCGGATCGGAGCTTCCAAAGCCCTGAGCACGATGCTGATGCCGGCCTGGACGTCGGCGTTATCGTTCGTGAGCTTGCCAACGGCGACCTTGGCGCGGAGAAGCGCGATTCCGCCGCCCGGTACGATGCCTTCCTCGACAGCCGCGCGGGTCGCGTGGAGGGCGTCCTCCACTCGATCCTTCTTCTCCTTGACCTCGACCTCTGTCGAGCCGCCGACGCGGATCACCGCGACGCCGCCCGCGAGCTTGGCCAGACGCTCCTGGAGTTTTTCCTTGTCGTAGTCCGAGGTCGTTTCCTCGACTTGCGCCTTGATCTGGGCAATGCGGGCGTTGATCTCTTCCTTCTTGCCGGCGCCGTCGATGATCGTGGTGTTCTCCTTCTCTATGCGCACCCGCTTGGCGCGGCCGAGCATCTCGAGCTTCACGTTTTCGAGCTTGATGCCGAGATCCTCCGAGATCGTTTGACCGGCGGTGAGAACGGCGATGTCCTCGAGCATGGCCTTGCGGCGGTCGCCGAAGCCCGGCGCTTTCACGGCCGCGACCTTGAGGCCGCCGCGCAGCTTGTTGACGACCAGCGTGGCCAGCGCTTCACCGTCGATATCCTCGGCAATGATGAGCAGCGGCTTGCCGCTCTGCACGACGGCTTCGAGGATCGGCAGCATCGCCTGAAGGGACGACAGCTTCTTCTCATGGATCAGAACGTACGGCTCCTCGAGCTCGGCGATCATCTTTTCCGCATTGGTGATGAAATACGGGGAGAGGTAGCCGCGGTCGAACTGCATTCCCTCGACCACATCGAGTTCGGTGTCGGCGGTCTTCGCCTCCTCGACCGTAATCACGCCCTCGTTGCCGACCTTCTTCATGGCCTCGGCGATCATCCCGCCGATCGACGCATCGCCGTTCGACGCAATCGTCCCGATCTGACCGATTTCCTCGGAGGAGCCCACCTTCTTGGCGCGACCCTCGATGTCCTTCACCACCGCGGTCACGGCGATGTCGATGCCGCGCTTGAGATCCATCGGGTTCATGCCGGCGGCGACCAGCTTGATGCCTTCCTTCATGATCGAGGCAGCCAGAACCGTGGCCGTGGTGGTTCCGTCTCCTGCGAGATCGTTGGTCTTCGAGGCCACCTCGCGCACCATCTGCGCGCCCATGTTCTCGAACTTGTCGGCGAGTTCGATCTCCTTGGCGACCGCCACACCGTCCTTGGTGATGCGCGGCGCACCGAACGACTTGTCGATCACGACGTTGCGGCCTTTAGGACCGAGCGTGACCTTCACGGCGTTGTTAAGAATGTCTATGCCGCGCAGCATTCTGTCGCGTGCATCGGATGAGAATCTGACCTCTTTGGCTGCCATCGTAGTGACTCCTGAAAAATTGTGAATCTGGGGTGGGACTCGCTTAGGCCGCCTTGCTCATCGTGGCGGTCCCCTCGATCACGCCCATCACGTCGGATTCCTTCATGATCAGGAGATCCTCAC
>JBBPYT010000422.1:0-24376 GCA_038199665.1 Hyphomicrobiales bacterium | reverse complement strand
CCACCTCCGGTCTCATGAAAACACCTAATCTCGGTGTCCACGAAACCGGCAGCAGCCCAGGGTGCCAGCGCTGCCCTGAAGCGCGGAACGGCACCTTGCGAATAGCTTAAATGCGGCTATCGTGATCATCGTAGGAATGGAATTTATGGGAGGTGCCGGATGTTGAAAAGCAAAAAACCATCTGAACGAGAACACTCTGCCAGTGCAGAGGATCGACGGCGCTTTCTCGCGACTGCCGGGAAGGTGGCCATCGTCGCTCCAGCCGCTGCCTTGCTGCTTTCAGCCTCTGCCAAGCAAGTGATGGCGAGCACCTACGGTGGCGGACCTGGACCTACCCAAAGCTGACGGCTTAAATCTGCTTGAGAGCTCGGCCACGAAGGCCGAGCTCTCTTCACCTTCCGCTTGCCTGAGGTCAGGCATCTACTTCGCTCGAGTTTGAACTTGGAGCGCTTGGGCCTGTCGGCGTCGGGCAGCCGGGCGATGCGATGTCGCTGAAAGCAGCGATGCAGACTTGATCGTCGCAAGTCTCTATGCGAGCACGCTTGCCCTTTCTTTCAAGGTTGCGTCCCGCTCAACCAGGCCTCCAGGGCCGCTTCCGCCCGCAGGCTCATCGCTCGCTTGTTGGCCTGCGCCTTCTCGGTTCCGCGCAGTTTCTTTCCGCCTTCGGATCGGGGCGCTGCGTCGAGCGGCGGAAAAAGCCCGAAATTGACGTTCATCGGTTGAAACGACGGTGGCCCTGCGTCGATCGTCTCGATATGTCCGCCGGTGATGTGGTTCAACAAGGCTCCGATCGCCGTCGTCGCGGGCGGCGGCACGAACCGATCGCCTCGCCGAGAGGCCGCAGCCATCCGGCCGGCCACAAGACCCACCGCGGCGCTTTCGACGTACCCCTCGCAGCCCGTGATCTGGCCGGCGAAGCGCAACCGCGGCATGGCACGGAGCCGCAGGCCGGCATCGAGCAGGCGAGGCGAATTGAGGAATGTGTTCCGATGCAGTCCTCCCAAACGCGCGAATTCTGCACGCTCCAGACCCGGGATGGTGCGGAACACGGCGATCTGCTCGGCATGTTTCAACTTCGTTTGGAATCCCACCATGTTGTAAAGGGTGCCGAGCGTGTTGTCCTGGCGCAACTGAACGACGGCGCACGGCTTCACCGCGGGATGACGCGGGTTCGTCAATCCGACAGGCTTCATGGGACCATGGCGCAGCGTTTCGCGCCCGCGCTCGGCCATGACCTCGACCGGAAGGCAGCCGTTGAAATAGGGCGTGCCCTCCCATTCGCGGAAGGTAGTCTTTTCGCCCGCCAACAGAGCGTCGACAAAGGCGTCGTATTGCGGACGGTCCAGGGGGCAGTTGATGTAATCGCGGCCATTCCCGCCCGGGCCGACCTTATCGTAGCGTGATTGAAACCAGGCCTTGTCGAAGTCGATCGTGTCGCGGTGCACGATGGGCGCGATCGCGTCGAAAAAAGCCAGTTGGTCTTCACCGGTCAGCTTGGCCACTGCCTGGGCCAGCCCCGGCGACGTCAGCGGGCCTGTCGCAACAATCACCTCGTCCCACTCTGCCGGAGGAAGTCCGTCGATGGCTTCTCGCCGAACCTCGATCAGCGGCTCGGCCTCGATGGCGCGCGTCACCGCGGCCGAGAAGCCGTCGCGATCGACCGCAAGCGCGCCGCCCGCCGGCACTTTGTGCACATCCGCGCTGGCCATCACGAGGGAATCCATGCGTCGCATTTCGCGATGAATCACGCCGACCGCGTTGCTCTCTGCGTCGTCAGAGCGAAATGAGTTGGAGCAGACCAATTCCGCAAGACCACCGGTTTTATGGGCTTCGGTCGCCTGCATCGGTCGCATTTCGTGCAGCACGACGCGCACGCCGGCACGGGCCATCTGCCAGGCGGCTTCGCTTCCGGCCAAGCCGCCGCCGATGACATGAACCGGTGAGGGGGCTCTGATCAGCATGACCTAAGGACCTAGGCTACGCTCTCCCCGGCCGCAAGTACGCTCGAGTTCCTGATGCAAAAAGACCCGCCGGAACGGTCCGGCGGGCCTCGCAGGCGCAAACGAATGGCTCGAAGGGTATTCGATCAGGCGTCCGACCGGGCGCTCTGCCGAACGACGGTCTCGATATCGGCACGGCCGATGCCGAGGTCGTTCAGTTCACGGTCGGAAAGACGCGAAAGTTCGCGAACCGATTCACGGTAGCGGCGCCAAGCGGCCAGCTTGGTTGCGAGAGTTTTCAGCATGACAGGCTCCTTTTTGTTCGGCTTACCCCGGCCCGAAACCGAGACGCGCAAGCCGCTTAGTGGGTACCCGCCGGTGGTACGTGGCGAGTACGTATCGGTCGCGCTCTAAGTCGCGCCCGAAAGGTTTCAGGCCCGCGCCGGCGGGCCTTGATGAGCAAACGATCCACGTTCATCCAATCCGGCGTCTCGGCTCATGTCGGGCCCGAAGCGAACGATGGACTCGATTTCGCCCCGAGCGATGCCGATATCTGAAAGCTCATGGTCCGATAAGCTTGACAGTTCGCGAATGGCTTGGCGCCGGTGGCGCCACATGGCGATTGCCTTAAACACGGTAGGCTCCTTTGAATTGCAGCTTGCCCGGTTACATTTGGGCACAGCAATTGATGCATTGCAATATAGCGTCTTTTGCGGATGCGAGAAGTCGGGAAAGCACGATCCTGCTATGCGAAAAACGAATGCGTTGATTACGATTTACTAAGTCGCAAGCGATTTTCTGACGAATTTGGGCGAATCGAGACGGAAACTTGCCGCTTAAACGAAATAGCAACGCTTTTTTGCATAGCGATGCAGCGATGAGGACAGGGATTAGGCAGTGCCGA
Organism: Hyphomicrobiales bacterium; assembly: GCA_038199665.1. GTDB lineage: Bacteria > Pseudomonadota > Alphaproteobacteria > Rhizobiales > Beijerinckiaceae > Lichenihabitans. Next base: position 21,532 of record JBBPYT010000422.1, on the reverse strand, counting down.
CGCCCACGAAAAGGGACTTTCGATGCCGGGTCGGTGGACCGCTGAAAGAGCTTATTGTGCATTGCAATAAGCAGGAGATTAAAAGCGGAGTCGGGCTTTCGTTACGGCCGACGGATGCCGGGCAATCCGGCCGGTGGCGCCTTACTCGGCGGCTGCCTTCATCGGCCGCCGCCGCTGCAACACGTCTCGTAGGAAGCGGCCCGTATAGCTTGCTCGGTTGCGGGCTATGTCCTCGGGCGATCCGGTGGCGACCACCCAACCTCCACCGTCTCCACCCTCCGGACCCATGTCGATGACGTGGTCGGCCATTTTGATCACTTCGAGATTGTGTTCGATCACGACGACGGTGTTGCCTTGGTCGACAAGTTCCTGCAGCAGCACCAGGAGCTTCGCCACATCGTCGAAATGCAGGCCCGTGGTCGGCTCGTCGAGGATGTAAAGGGTGCGCCCGGTGGAGCGTCGCGCCAGTTCCTTCGACAGCTTCACGCGCTGCGCTTCTCCGCCCGAGAGCGTATTGGCCTGCTGCCCAACCTTGACATAGCCCAGCCCTACGCGCGCTAGCGTGTCCATCTTGTCGCGGATCGACGGCACCGCCTTGAACAGCAAGGCGGCTTCCTCGACCGTCATATCGAGGACGTCGGCAATCGATTTGTCGCGAAACTTCACTTCGAGCGTTTCGCGACCATATCGCTTCCCCTTGCAGACGTCGCAGGTGACGTAGACGTCGGGGAGGAAGTGCATCTCGATCTTGATGACGCCGTCGCCCTGGCAGGCTTCGCAACGGCCGCCCTTGACGTTGAACGAGAACCGGCCGGGGAGATAACCACGTGCCTTGGATTCCGGAAGTCCGGCATACCATTCCCGAATCGGCGTGAAGGCGCCCGTGTAGGTGGCGGGATTGGATCGAGGCGTCCGTCCGATCGGCGACTGGTCGATATCGATTACCTTGTCGAGGTGTTCGAGCCCTTCGACGGCGTCGTGCGGCGCCGGGTGTTCGGCGGCGGCACCGAGCTTGCGCGCCGCGGCCGCGAACAAGGTGTCGACGACAAGGGTCGACTTCCCCCCGCCGGAGACTCCCGTCACGCAGGTGAACGTGCCAAGCGGGATGTCCACCGTCACGTTCTTCAGATTGTTGCCCCGCGCGCCGACGATCTGGAGGTGATCGCCGTCCCTCGATTTGCGCCGCGCCCGCGGAACGCCGACGATCTTCGCACCGCACAGGTATTGGCCGGTGAGAGACGCGGGGTTACCCATGATCTCCTCGGGCGTTCCCGCCGCCACGATATGGCCGCCATGGATACCGGCGCCCGGGCCGACATCGACGACGTAATCGGCGGCTCTTATCGCGTCCTCGTCGTGCTCGACCACGATCACGCTGTTGCCGAGGCCGCGCAAGCGACGCAAAGTTTCGAGCAGCCGCTCATTGTCGCGCTGATGCAAGCCGATCGACGGTTCGTCGAGGACGTAGAGCACGCCGGTCAAGCCCGAGCCGATCTGGCTGGCCAGACGGATGCGCTGGCTTTCGCCGCCCGACAGCGTGCCGGCAGCGCGCGACAGGGTCAGATAATCGAGCCCGACGTCGATCAGGAAGTTCAGCCGGTCTCGGATCTCTTTGAGGATGCGGACCGCGATCTCGTTGCGCTTGGGGTCGAGTTGGCCGGGCAAGGCGTCGAACCAACCGATCGCGTGCCGGATCGACAGCTCGCTCGCCGCGCTGATCGTCTTGTCGGCCACTCGAACCGCCAGGGCTTCAGGCTTCAGCCGCGCTCCGCCACAGGCCATGCAAGGGGACGCACCCATGTAGCGCGAGATCTCATCCCGCGCCCAATCGCTTTCGGTTTCCTTGAACCGCCGGTCGAGGCTGCGCACGACCCCTTCGAACGGCTTGGTCACGCCATAGGCGCGGGATCCGTCGCTATAGCCGAACCGGACATCCTCCTTTCCCGACCCGAACAAAACGATCTCGCGAATCCTCTCGGGCAGTGCTTCCCAGCGCGTCTCGAGCTTGAACGAGTAGTGCCGCGCCAGGGCTTCGAGCGTCTGCATGTAATAGGGCGAGCTCGACTTGGCCCAGGGCGCGATCGCACCGCGCTTGAGCGACAGCTTGGGGTCGGGCACCACCCGCTCGGGATCGACGGTCATTTGCGAGCCGATGCCGCCGCAGACCGGGCAGGCGCCGAACGGATTGTTGAACGAGAACAACCGCGGTTCGATCTCGGAGATGGTGAAACCCGACACCGGACAGGCGAAGCGCGACGAAAAGGTCAGATGCGCCAACCCGTCCGCAGGCGGATCGGACCATTCAATCTCGGCGATGCCGTCCGCGAGCTCGAGCGCGGTCTCGAAGCTTTCGGCCAAACGGGTGGCGAGGTCGGGGCGCACCACGATGCGGTCGACCACCACGCCGATGTCGTGCTTCAGCTTCCGATCGAGCGTCGGCGCATCGTCGATCGGGTAGAAGGTTCCGTCCACCTTGAGGCGCTGAAACCCGCGTTTCTGAAAATCGGCGATCTCCTTGCGGTATTCGCCCTTGCGGCCGCGCACCACGGGCGCGACGAGATAAAGCCGCGTGCCTTGCGCAAGAGCCAGCACGCGATCCACCATCTGGCTCACGGTTTGGCTCTCGATGGGAAGGCCGGTCGCGGGCGAGTAGGGGATGCCGATGCGGGCCCATAGCAGCCGCATGTAATCGTAGATCTCAGTAACCGTTCCCACCGTCGATCGGGGGTTCTTCGAAGTCGTCTTCTGCTCGATCGAAATGGCGGGCGAAAGTCCGTCGATCTGGTCGACATCCGGCTTGCCCATCATCTCGAGGAACTGGCGCGCATAGGCGGACAGCGATTCGACGTAACGCCGTTGGCCTTCCGCATAGATCGTATCGAAGGCGAGCGACGACTTGCCAGATCCCGAGAGCCCGGTGAATACGACGAGTTTGTCGCGCGGAATGACGAGATCGATGTTCTTGAGGTTGTGCTCGCGGGCGCCGCGCACGACAATCGACCTCTGCCCGAAGCCGGCTGTGCCGATATCCGGTTCCTTCATGTCTGCGATCGGCCGCTTCGAGGATTTCGGTCTGGTGGAGTTGGCCATGGACGGGTTGGGACCGGGCTACAAGGATGCAATCGACAGGCTCGCCCAGGCGGTCTGGGCTCGAACCGATCCCTTATATAAGACGACAACGACGTTTCGGCGCTGGCGATCTGGGCGTCCTACTTGCCGCGCAGGATCTCTTGTGGATAATAGAACAAAAGTCGAACAAAGGGCAACCGGGCCTCTGTCATCCGAGGCTCGTAGCGCTATGGCTGAAACCTCCGGGCCGGCTCGTTTGCATGGCCGCAGGTGGGGCGTAAGATCGGCCGCGGCGGGGTCGGCCCGATGATCGCCTGATACAGTGCGTCTCATTCGCCCGAGGAGGGCTCCATGTCGGGAAGCGTCAATAAAGTCATTCTGGTCGGCAATCTCGGACGGGATCCGGAGGTGCGTCGGCTCAATTCTGGCGAGTCAGTAGTCAGCCTCAATTTGGCCACCACGGAAAGCTGGCGGGACAAGGCCTCCGGCGAACGAAAGGAGCGCACCGAGTGGCATCGGGTGGTCATATTCAACGAAAACCTCGGCAAGATCGCCGAGCAATATCTCAAGAAAGGCTCCAAGGTCTATCTTGAAGGACAGTTGCAGACCCGCAAGTGGGCCGATAAGGACGGAGCCGAAAAATATACGACCGAAGTGGTGTTGCAGCGGTATCGCGGTGAACTAACCTTGATGGACAGCCGCGGTGCGGGTGGCGGCGACTTTGCGGGCCGCGAAGAGGGCGGGGGGTCCCTCGCCGGAAGCGGCAATGCGAGCTTCGGACGTGCTTCGCCGATGGATCAACGCTCGTCCGGCAGCAGTCCGCTCGCCGACGCTCTCGACGACGACATCCCGTTTTGAGCATACGACTCTCTCCCTAAGTCTGGCCCGCATTTGCACGCCACTTACAATCCCTCGCCCTTCGACCTGGGCCTTCCCGGTGCGATGAAAAGGATGTGTGCGACCGCCAGTCGTATCGAGGATGGCGGCACCCGCAGCGCGCCGGTGCGCGACGGTTCCGCCGGGCTTGGCCAAACACCTTTCCCGAGTTCGGGGAGGGAACGGCAGCCATCAATTCGTTCGCGATTTTTTGCCGGCTCGGTTATCAAGGCGAGCCTGAACTATTGAGGACTCAAACGTTTGGCCGATAACGAAGAAAAGCTCGAGGGACCCTCCGGCATCCGGTCGGTTTCCATCGCCGATGAGATGAAGCGCTCCTACCTCGATTATGCCATGAGCGTGATCGTGTCCCGAGCGCTTCCCGATGTGCGGGACGGCCTCAAGCCCGTCCATCGTCGCATCCTTTATACGATGAACGAGAACGGCTTCACGCCGGACAGCCCGCACAAGAAATCCGCCCGCGTCACCGGCGACACCATGGGAAAATACCATCCCCATGGCAATCTGGCGATTTACGACGCCCTGGTCCGTCTGGCGCAAACCTTCTCCATGCGCCTGCCGCTGCTGGACGGGCAGGGCAATTTCGGTTCGATCGACGGGGATCCGCCTGCGGCAGAACGCTACACTGAAGTCAGGCTCGCGCGCCCGGCGCTCGCACTCCTGGAAGATCTCGACGAGAATACCGTCAACTTCACGCCGAATTATTCGGGAGAGTTCCAGGAACCCACCGTTCTGCCGGCTCGCTACCCGAACCTGCTCGTGAACGGGGCAGGGGGCATCGCGGTCGGCATGGCGACCAACATCCCGCCGCACAACCTCGGCGAGATCGTCGACGCCACCATGGCCCTGATGGACCAGCCGGAGATCGATCTCGACGAACTGTTGCAGATCGTGCCCGGCCCAGACTTCCCGACCGGCGGCGCTATCCTCGGCCGGGGCGGGATTCGGGCCGCCTACTCGACCGGGCGTGGCTCCATCGTCATGCGTGCCAAGGTCGAGGTGGAAGAGATCCGCCGCGAACGGGAAGCCCTGATCGTCACCGAAATCCCCTATCAGGTGAACAAGACGACCCTGATCGAAAGGATCGCGGAACTCGTTCGCGAAAAGCGGGTCGAAGGCATTTCGGAACTGCGCGACGAGTCCGATCGCGACGGCATGCGGATCGTCATCGAGCTCAAGCGAGACGCCGTTGCCGACGTGGTGCTCAACCAGCTTTGGCGGTTCAGTTCGCTGCAGTCCAGTTTCGGCGCCAACATGATCGCGCTGAACGGGGGTCGCCCGGAGGTGTTGAGCCTCAAGGACTTTCTGGTGGCTTTCGTCGACTTCCGGGAGGAAGTGGTAACCCGGCGGACGAAGTTCCGCTTGGCCAAGGCGCGGAACAGCGCCCACATCCAGGTCGGTCTCGCCATTGCGGTGGCCAACATAGACGAAGTGATCCGACTGATCCGGACTTCGCCCGACACCGCTTCGGCGCGCGAAGCGTTGATGATCCGCGCCTGGCCGGCGCGCGACATGGCGCCGCTGATCACCCTGATTGCCGACCCGCGTCACGTCTTGGGCGAGGATGGCACCTACCGGCTGTCCGAGGCCCAGGCTCGCGCCATTCTCGACCTGCGGCTGGCACGCCTGACTGCACTCGGGCGCGACGAGATCGCCGAACTCCTGAACAAGCTGGCCGGGGAAATCGCCGACCTGCTGGACATCCTGGGTTCGCGGCTGCGCATCTTCGACATCATCCGGGGCGAACTCGAAGCCATCAAGACCGCCTTCGCCACGCCCCGCCGCACCGAGATCCTCGACAGCGACGCCGACATGGAGGACGAGGATCTCATCCAGCGGGAGGACATGGCCGTCACGGTCAGCCACGCCGGCTACATCAAGCGCGTTCCGCTTTCCACCTATCGAGCACAACGACGGGGCGGCAAGGGCCGCTCGGCCATGCAGACGCGCGACGAGGACTTCGTGGCACGAATATTCGTGGCCTCGACCCATCAGCCGGTGCTGTTCTTCTCTTCGCTTGGGCAGGCCTACAAGATGAAGGTGTGGCGCCTGCCGCTTGCGGCGCCTCAGGCTCGCGGCAAGGCCTTGGTCAATCTGCTGCCGCTCGACGAGGGCGAGCGCATTACGACCATCATGCTGTTGCCGGAGGACGAATCGGCCTGGGCCAGGCTCGATGTCGTCTTCGCAACCACCCGTGGCACCGTACGCCGCAACAAGCTATCGGACTTCGCACAGGTCAACCGGGCCGGCAAGATCGCCATGAAGCTCGACGAAGGCGAATCGATCGTCGATGTGCAGATCTGTTCGGAAGCCGACGACGTCCTGCTGACCACCGCGCTCGGTCAATGCATCCGCTTCCCGGTGCTCGACGTGCGCGTCTTCAAGGGACGCGACTCGATGGGTGTCCGCGGCATTGCGCTCGGACAGGGCGACACGGTCATTTCGCTGGCCATCCTTCGGCACATGGAAGCCGATTCGGGCGAGCGGACTGCCTACCTCAGGATGCGTCGTGCCATTGCGGGGGAGGCGACGGATGATGAATCCGGGGATGTGTCTTCGGAGGAGGCGGCTGCTCCGGCGTCTGTTTCGCCGGAGCGCTATGCGGCCATGTCGGCGGCCGAACAGATCATCCTGACGATTTCGGAAAAGGGCTATGGCAAGCGAACCTCGTCGTTCGAATACCGGATCACCGGACGCGGCGGAAAGGGCATCGGTGCCATGGCGGTGAACGCCCGCAACGGCAACCTCGTGGGCTCGTTCCCGGTCGAGCATGGCGACGAGATCATGCTGGTCACCAACGGCGGGCAGCTGATTCGCTGTCCGGTGGACGGCATCCGCGTCGCAGGGCGCAATACGCAGGGCGTCATCGTTTTCGACACGGCCAAGACCGAGAAGGTCGTGTCGGTCGAGCGCATCCCTGAAGTCGGCGAGTCGAACGGGACCGAGGCAAACGGCGGTGACACGAACGGGGATCAAGCGCCGGACGGAAATGATGGGAATGTCGGGGCCTAGCCGGGGCGGGGCGAGGACGCCCTTTCTCGTCGGTTACTGCGCGAGCTCCGCGCGGTGACCCGCATCGGCCTCTATGCCGGGTCGTTCGATCCTCTTACGTTCGGCCATCTTCATGTCATTCGGGCCACGGTGCGCCTGTGCGACACGCTGGTCATCGCCATCGGGGTTCATGCGACCAAGACGCCGCTCTTCGATCTAGCCCAGCGGACCGCATGGGTGAAGAACGAAGCGGATCCCATAGCAAAGAGCTTCGGCTGCGAACTGGTGGTGCAAAGCTTTTCGGGGCTCACGGTGGAGGCCGCGCGCGATTGCGGGGCCAGCCTTATCGTCCGCGGCCTCCGCAACGGATCGGATTTCGACAATGAAATGATCATGGCGGGGATGAACGGCGAACTCGCGCCGGAGATTCAGACTCTGTTCGTCCCGGCCTCGCCCGATACACGGCACATAACGGCGACCTTGGTTCGCCAGATCGCCGCAATGGGAGGTGACGTAGCCCCCTTCGTGCCCGCCCGCGTCGCAACGGCATTGCAGAACCGCTTCGCAGGCCATTGACCCGATCCTGAAGCTTGCTCCCCGGAAGGCCTACAGCGGAACTTTCAGATCCTGTCGCGGTTTGCTGCGCTGCTCGGCACGTCGGATCGCCATATAGAGCATCGGCAAGATCTCATCCACCGTCTCAGCGACGACATAACGTACCTCAAGCTCCGACCGGATGAAACCTTGTTCCCGCATGTGCGCGAGGAGCGACAGAAGCGGTCGCCAGAAACCTCCGATGTCTGCGATCAGAACCGGCTTGATGTGCCGGTCGAGCTGCACCCAGGTCATCTGCTCGACCAGCTCTTCGAGCGTACCGATCCCGCCCGGCAAGGCGACGAAGGCATCCGACCGCTCGAACATCAACCGCTTGCGCGTATGCATATCCGGCACGACGACCATTTCCTGCGCGTCGGCCAGCATGAGTTCGCGGTCGCGCAGGAAGCCGGGGATGATCCCGGTCACGTGCCCGCCCTTTTCAAGGACGGCCCGAGCCGTCGCCCCCATCAGGCCGCCGTTGCCGCCGCCATAGACGAGCCCTATGCCGGCTTGGGCCATCGCATGGCCGAGCTGTTCGGCGGCACGCAGCATCAAAGGGTTCGAGCCGTTGCTCGATCCGCAATAAACGCAGATATTGTTCAGATCGCTCATGCGCCCGCTTTAACACTTGCCCGACCGACGCGGTCAAGTTTGCCATCGACCCAATGCAAGGATCGCGCCTTCGATGCCGTCTCGTCAGCCGAGTGGCACCGGCAATGGGCAAAGGCTGAGCCGATGCGTCGAGCGCCATGGCGCGCTATATGAGGCTTGACCGCCCTTCCGATCTCTTGTGCAAAGCCCTGCATGTCTCAATCAAGTCTCGTTTCGACACGCGCCCCGGTGGCGAACAAAGCGCGCCTCGAAGCACAAGCGTCCCTGCTGGTGACGATTCGCCATCTTTGGCCTTACATCTGGCCAAGCAATCGGCCGGATCTCCGCGGGCGCATTTATGTCGCCCTGGTTCTGCTGATCGTCGCCAAGCTCGTCACCATCGCGGTGCCCTATTCGTTCAAGTGGGCGACCGATGCCCTCGTGAACAAGCACGATACGGGGGTCGATCTCCTCCCGACCATTCTGGCGGGACCCATTGCTCTCACGCTGCTCTACGGATCGCTTCGGGTCGCGATGGCGCTTCTTACGCAGTTGCGCGACGCCCTGTTCGCCTCGGTCGCCATGAACGCGGTTCGCAAGCTGGCGTTCGATGTGTTCGTCCACCTGCACGACCTGTCGCTGCGCTATCACCTCGAACGCAAGACCGGCGGGCTGACCCGGATTCTCGAGCGCGGCCGCAATGCGATCGAGACGATCGTCCGTATGATCATGCTGACCGGGCTGCCGACCGCGGTGGAATTCGGGTTGATCATCGCGGTTTTCCTGCTGCAGTTCGACTGGCGCTACGCGCTCGCAGTGTCGGCCATGATCGTGGCCTATTTGGTTTTCACGACCCTGGCGACCAACTGGCGCATCGCCATCCGCCAGTCCATGAACGAGAGCGATCAGGACGCCAATACCAAGGCGATCGACAGCCTGCTCAACTTCGAAACCGTCAAATATTTTGGTGCGGAAGCCCGCGAAGCGTCCCGCTACGACCGCGCCATGGCCCGCTACGAAAAGATGAGCATCCGCACCTACACCTCTCTTGCGGTGCTGAACGCCGGGCAGGCGGTCATCTTCAGCGCCGGGCTGGCGACGGTCATGGCCATGAGCATTTCCGGCATCAGGTCCGGTCGCAACACGGTCGGCGACTTCGTGCTGATCAATGCCATGATGATCCAACTCTATCAGCCGCTGAACTTCATGGGTCTGCTGTATCGGGAGGTCAAGCAGGCGGTGATCGACATTGAATCGATGTTCAACATTCTCCACCAGCACCCGGAGGTGAAGGACCGCCCGAATGCGTGCCCGCTCGTCGTGACGCAAGGCCATCTCCGCTTCGAGGACGTCCATTTCCGGTACGACCCCAACCGGGAAATCTTGCGAGGAGTGTCCTTCGAGGTTCCGCCGGGGAAAACTGTCGCCATCGTCGGACCATCCGGCGCCGGAAAATCCACCATCTCCCGCCTGCTGTTCCGCTTCTACGAAGCCTATCGCGGCAAGATCACCATCGACGGACAGGACATCGCCGGGGTTTCGCAAAAGTCGCTGCGCGATGCGATCGGGATGGTGCCGCAGGATACGGTGCTGTTCAACGATTCGTTGGGATACAATATCAAGTACGGCCGTTGGGATGCGTCCGAAGACGACGTGCTGGAGGCGGCGCGGCTCGCGCAGATCGATCGCTTCATCGAGAGTGTACCCGAGGGTTACGAGGCGCAGGTCGGCGAGCGCGGCCTGAAGCTATCGGGCGGCGAAAAGCAGCGCGTCGCCATCGCCCGCACGATCCTCAAGGCTCCAGCCATCCTGGTGCTCGACGAAGCCACTTCGGCTCTCGACACGTTCACCGAACGCGAGATACAAGACGCCCTCGAAAGCGTGTCGCGCGGTCGCACCACGGTCGTCATCGCACACAGGCTGTCGACCGTGGTCGGTGCCGACGAGATCCTTGTGCTCGACAAAGGCACCATCGTCGAGCGCGGCTCCCATGAAGGTCTCCTGGCGCAGAGCGGCGTCTACGCGGCGATGTGGAACCAACAGCGCGAGGTGGCGGAGGCTGAGGAAGTTCTGCACCGCATCGAGGAGGTCGAAAAGCGGGCGCCTCGAATAAAGATCGAAGCCTGAGCGCATCGGCAGCCAGGGTTTCGTTATGATGATCAACACAGGCGGGAATAGTTCCCCTCATCCTCGCTCGGTTATGCACATGTCCATTGTTTCCAGCATGCGACGGCAACTCGCGCCGATCCATCCGGAAGGCTACGTCTTCGTTGCCGGCTTCGCCGTCGGCGCCCTTTTCCTCGACTGGCTCTGGAATCCCCTGGGCTGGATCGGCGGCATCGCAACCGTCTGGTGCATGTACTTCTTCAGAGATCCGAGGCGGGTCACGCCCTTGCGGGAAGGTCTAGTGATTTCTCCGGCCGACGGGGTCATCTCCTCTGTCGGCTTTTTCGTCCCGCCGCCGGAACTGGGCCTGGGAGATCGCCCGATGCAGCGGATATCGGTGTTCATGAGCGTCTTCGACTGCCATGTGAACCGCGCGCCGATGACGGGACGCATCCTGAAGATCGCCTACAAGCCCGGGCTCTTCATCAATGCCGACTTGGACAAGGCCAGCGAGGACAACGAACGCTCGAGCCTGCTTCTCGAGACCGCCGTGGGCCGTGTCGGCGTGGTGCAGATCGCCGGTCTGATCGCGCGCCGCATCGTGTCCTTTGTTCGCGAGGGCGAGACCATCGGGGTCGGCGACCGCTTCGGTCTGATCCGGTTCGGATCTCGGGTCGACGTATTTCTTCCGGACGGGATTCGTGTGATGGTCGGACTGGGCGCCAAAGCGATTGCAGGAGAAACCATTCTGGCGGATGCCCGGGCCAACGATGCGCCGCGAAGCTTCAAAGCAGGGTAAGGACCGAGCTCTCAAGATGACGCTGCAAGCCGCCGTTCCTCTCTTATCCAGGCCGGCCAGGACAAGCCAGGCCCTGAGCACCGAGGTTGTCTCGGAACTGCCTACCGAGGAACTCGACCGGCTGATCGGACCGGAGCGAGGCCGCAGGGTCGCGGTGATCCTGGACTGGCTCATTCGCCGAGCGCGGGAACTCGATCTGCCAGCGGAAACGATCGCCCATCTCTGCGAAAAGCTGGTCGACATGGGCTTACCCCTCGACCGCTACGGGTCATCGAGCGAAACCCTGGCCGCCGAACACGATGCCATCGGGCGCATCTGGGTGCGCGGGCATGGTGTGACGGAACGGACCTACGTCAGGGTCGGAGACGACGAGGATCCGCAATACTTGCGGTCACCGTTCCGCTATACGGCGCAGACGAGGCAGTGGCTGGAGCTCTGGCTCCCCGAAACGGACGATTCTGCTTTCGGCATCGTGCCGGATCTGAAAGCCGCGGGATTCGTCCATTATCTCTGCGTGCCGATCTTCCTCATGAACGGAACGAACGGGTGGGTGACCTTCGCAACGCGTCACGAAGCCGGCTTTTCCGTCGAGGACATTGCCGTCATCGCTCGCATCATCCCATCCGTCGCTATCCTGATCGACATGCGTTCGACCTGGGTGGCGCTGCACCAGTTGCTGCGCACCTATGTGGGCGACGAACCGCATCAGGCGATCCTCCGAGGCAACACCAAGCGCGGGCAGGTTTCCACGATCAAATCCGCCATGCTCTTCGCGGACATGCGCGACTCTGTGGGCCATACGGCCGACATCAGCGCGACGGCAGCGGTCGAGGTCTTCAACGCTCTCTTCGATTGCCTCGTCCCGCCCATCGAAAGCCGGCGCGGTGAGGTCCTGAAGTACATCGGCGACGGATTGCTCGCCATCTTTCGGGAAGCCAAGGATGGTAGATCATGCGACGCGGCCGAGCGTGCTCTCGCGGCCGCCGAGGAGGCTTTGCGTATGCTGCATGACCGCAACCTGAAACACGCCGACGAACGACCGATCAACGTCGGCATAGCGCTGCATTACGGCGAGGCCGCCTACGGCAATGTAGGTTCGGGCGTCAGGCTCGACTTCACGGTGATCGGCAAGGACGTCGGTCTAGCGAGTCGTATTGCGAACATGAACCGACCCCTGGACGAGCCGCTTCTGCTGTCAGAGGCATTCGCGAGACGGTTGCGGCGGAAAACGACGCGCCTCGGTGCCTTTGCGGCGCGTGGTTTCAAGGAACCGGTCGAGGTGTTCCGTCCGGACGAGTCGGACGGATCAGACCTTGAACCTCGATAATCGCGAGATCGGCGGCCCCTTGGCGTCGAGGGTCGATCCGAGCGAGCCGCCCCGAGGGGGACAACGGTTCAGGAAAGTGCCTCTCCGAATCGTTCTACCCAACCTGATTACTTTGTTGGCGCTCTGCCTGGGACTGACCGCCATCCGGTTTGCGGTTGAAGGATCTTTCGAAAAGGCGGTTTTCGCCGTCATTGCGGCTGCGGTGTTCGACGGGCTCGACGGACGGCTCGCACGCGCCTTGAAGGGAACGACGCGGTTTGGCGCAGAGCTCGATTCGCTCGCCGATTTCGTGGCCTTCGGCGTCGCCCCGGCTTTGACGCTATATTTCTGGAACCTGCACCTGATAAAGAGCCTCGGCTGGTTCGCCGCCATGGTGTTCGCGATCGCCTGCGCGTTGCGCTTGGCCCGCTTCAACGTAGGCCTGGACGATCCCAACAAGCCGGCCTGGGCGTCACATTTTTTTACCGGAATGCCGGCCCCGGCCGGAGCGGTCGTAGCGCTCTTGCCGCTTTATCTCTATCTATCAGCTCTGGGCATGCCGACCGAACGATCCGCCGTTCCATTGGAAATCGTCTACGTGCTCCTCATCGCGGCGCTAATGGCCAGTCCACTGCCGCATTTTTCCGGAAAATCGATCAGCCGCATCCCGCGCGAACGGGTCATCTTGGTCCTGTTCGGCGTTGCCGTCGTGGTGCTGCTTCTGGCAACCTTCCCGATGGAGATGCTGGCCGCGCTGTCCTTGTGCTACATCGCGCTCATCCCCTTCAGCATCCGCCTGCATCGTTCCTATCTGCGTCGTAACGCAATGACGCTGGATGCGCCTCAGGCTGCGGCGCACGACGGCCGATGAACGACCCCGGCGCTTTCCGAGCCGGGCGGCCTCCGGCGGAGCCGTCGCCGCTGTTCACGTCACTCCGGTCGGCGCTCATGCAGGGAACTTGGCCTCGCGAGCCGACGGGTTCGGCAGCCACGAACCCCTCGCCATAAATGCCCGTCTCGCGCGATTCTCCGGTGTCGTCTCCGGCTGAAGCCCGGCGTCGTCACCTCCGGTCGTCGATGATCGCCCATGGTCTGTTCACAAACGTTCCGATCTGGATTAGGGTCCGCGCCCAATCATCACATAAACCATCATGCGTTCGCACCCGCGTCGCGGAGGCTCGTGGCGACGCTCGAAAGATCGGAACATATGGCGAAGGAAGAACTGCTCGAATTTCCCGGCACCGTGACGGAACTGCTTCCCAATGCAATGTTCCGCGTCAAGCTCGAAAACGAGCATGAGATTACGGCCCACACGGCAGGCAAGATGCGCAAAAACAGAATTCGTGTGCTTACCGGCGATCGAGTGCTGGTCGAAATGACGCCCTACGATCTGACCAAAGGCCGGATCACCTACCGGTTCAAATAGGATCTCAGGTGTCGGGACACTTCTCCGCGGCGATCCCGTGACGAAGGATGCGATAGCGTCGCGCCCCAAGCTGGTCCTCGCCTCCGGCTCGCCGCGCCGGCTGGCGTTATTGCAGCAGCTCGGCGTCGAGCCCGATGCGCTGTTTCCGGCGGATGTCGACGAGACGCCACATGCGGCTGAAATGCCGCGTATGCTTGCGGCCCGCTTAGCCGCCGAAAAGGCCGCGGCCGCCGAGCGCCTGGCTGGGCGACGCGAAGACCTCGGCAAATGCTTCGTGTTGGCGGCCGATACGGTGGTCTGCGTCGGCCGCCGCATCCTACCTAAATGTGAGCTGGTCGATGAAGCCGGGGCGTGCCTTCGCCTTCTCTCAGGCCGTGCTCATCGCGTTTACACCGGGGTGACGCTCATCACTCCCAGGGGCGGGCGCCGCCACCGGCTGGTGGAGACGCGAGTGCGCTTCAAGCGTCTATCGACAGACGAGATGGAGGCCTATTTGGCCTCCGGAGAGTGGCGAGGAAAAGCGGGCGGATACGCAATTCAAGGTCTGGCGGGGAGTTTCGTCATCAAGATCGTCGGGTCCTACTCTTCCGTCGTGGGCTTGCCTCTTCACGAGACGATGTCCCTTCTGGTGGGCGAGGGCTATCCGGCCTATCTGTCTTGGTCGAACCAACCTTGATCAGAAGGACGGTCGGTGCCAAAAGCTGCAAACGACAATGTCGGCGAGAAGCCGGCGTCGACTCTGGTGGCGAGCCACAAGCGTTGCCCGATCTGTGGCAAAGCGGCTCAGCACGACACGCGACCCTTTTGCTCGAAACGCTGCGCGGACGTCGATCTCCATCGATGGCTCGGCGAGACCTACAGCATCCCTGCATCCGAGAATGACGAAACGCCCCCGGATGCCGAGCCCTTCGACCCGTGATGGCGTAAGACGACTTGCGATGACGCGGTCGACTACCGGCCGAGCCAGCAAGAGCGGACCCTAATCATCTTGGGCGTCCGGCGCGTCGTTCGGTGCCTTATTTGCCTTATCAGGACCCGAGAAGACTGCCCCGCAAGCAGGGGACAATTGGGCTTTCTTGCGTTCGAGGCAGGCCACGATGTCGTCCTCGTCGGGAATCTCCTGGCTGCAAAGGCGATACACATCCGGCGTGCAAGCCGCTTGGTCTTCGGCACTTCCGCGATGTTGCTGCGCCAAACTCGCGGTCGGCACGAGGCCGATTGCGGTCATGAAAAGGCATGCTGCTATGATTCTCACCTGACCAGGGCCTCCGGGTAACAGCGGTCTCGTTAAGCGGGGCCCGATCTCCGATACCCGCGACAAACAACCGCCCATGGAAAGTGTCCGATTCGACCGGTCAAAAAGGCCGTACCAGGTGCTCGCCGTCAACGCCGTCTGGCTGCAAATGATCCCTTTGAGCCGCGTCCGTTGCGCGCGGGCTTCCTCCGCCCGGCATTGCGAGCGGCGAGGGCCGGGTGTTCAGGCAGGGTGGCGCGCGCCCCAACGACATTTTACACGTCGGCTCGGGCCCTGCGCGAGCTGGCGTTGGCGAAGATTTTACTCGTTTGCGCCAGAGTTGGTCCAGGAGACCACTCCCATGTCCACCGCAGCTCTGCTTGCCATCAGCCTTTCGCCGGAAGTTTTCGCACTCGTTCTCGCCGGACTGCTCCTCGCGGTCATGGCGATCCTCGGGGCTCGCGAAATCCAGCACGAGAAGGTCGAGGCGCCTTAGGGTCTGCGCCACATCGGCTTGCCCGAGCTCCCGCCGAAACGCCCCGCATCACGCCTCGTTCGTGCGCTTCGCACAGCGGCTCGACGGTCCGAACCCCTGCGCGGTCAGCCGTCAGCGCGGGGTCGTACTTCCCCGGGAGGGCCGGTCGTCGGCCCTGCCGAAAAAATATTTGCCGGCGTGAACCTGCCGCGCGGCTCCGGCGACCAACGGATGTAAGGGCCGCATCGAGCGGTCCCGCAGATCCTCAGGAGCCACCGCCATGTCCCAGTTCGCGACCCGCAGCCGCAAGACCCTCGCCGCCCTCGTCTCCGCCACCCTTCTCGCGGGCAGCCTCGCCGCCTCGAGCGGTGCCGACGCCAAGCCGATCTGGTTCCCGAAGCCCCTGCCGGCAAAGCCCATGCCCCTGCCGATGCCCTTCAAGCCCGGCCCGAAATTCGGCGGCTATGGTTACGGCGCAGCAGCGCTCGCCGGCGGCCTCGCACTCGGTGTCATCGCCGCCGGGGCGGCCGCCGCCGCGGACGAGGACTGCTACATCACCCGTCGCAGCATGGTCGACGAGGACGGCAACGAGTACATCCGCCGCGTGCGCGTTTGCGAATGAGCGCCTGACCGAGCGTCATCTCGGGGCGTGGCGCACTGTCGCGTTTCGCCCCGAAAGCCCGTGTGCTCCCGAACGGACCGATCCTGGTTCAGGCCTATGACCTGATCTTTCATGAGACCGCGAGCACGACAGTTCAGCCGAAGCGCTCGGTCCTGATCGTCTGCGAAGGCAGTCCGGCGTCGACCAGGAGGTCGGCAACAGCGCCGACGAAGTTGTTCGAGCCGCACACGAAGGTCCTGGCCGGGACGCCCGGAAGGCGCCGAAGCGCTTCGTCGACGAGGGCGCGGTCGATGCGTCGCCCGATAGTACCCGCAACGCCGGGATCGCGCGTCAAGGCCAGCATGCAGTCGAACGCCGGCTCGGTTGCGGCGCGACGCAAAAGCTCTTCCCGGCAGATGGCCTCATCGGCAGTGCGCGCCGAATAGAGCAGCAAGGCCGCGACGGCCGGAGCCGCGGCGGCGCGGTGGCGCAGCATGGACAGGAGCGGCACCACTCCCGAGCCGCCGCCGATCAGCAGAAGCGGCCCGCCATCTTCGGGTGCCCAGCTGAACGGCAGGCCGATCGGGCCACGGAGTTCGACGGTGTCCCCGGGTTCGGCAATGTCGTGGAAGAAGCTCGAAACTTCGCCGTCCTCGAGCCTTTCGACCATGATCTCGATGCGCTCGATGTCGGACGGTGCGGACGCGACGGAATAGGAGCGCTGTGCCTGATAGCCGTCCGGCGCCGTCAGCCGAACGTCGACATATTGCCCGGCCCGGAATGAGTTGGGCCACTCGACCTCGAGCGCAAAGCTTTTCACGCGCGGCGTCATGATCGCGATGGCCTCGATCGGCACCGTCTGCCAGAAAAGCCGCGCCGGCGGTTGCGGTTCGGGAAGACTCATTCCGCCCCGAAGCGCTTTCGCGCCGGCCTGCCTTGCAGGCATCCCCGTGTCCGTCGTCATTCCGTGTGGTTTGCCGCCGCGCCTGCGAACGCCTTGCGGCTATCCTCCGTCGCATCGCCCTGAAAACGCGCTTTCCATTCGGCGTACGGCATGCCGTAGACTTCCTCGCGGCCTTCGTCGCGGCTCATCGGCAGGCCGCGTTCGGCAGCTGCCTCCGCATACCAATTGCCGAGGCAGTTGCGGCAAAAGCCGGCGAGGTTCATCAAGTCGATATTTTGCACGTCGGTTCGGGAGCGCAGATGCGCCACGAGGCGCCGGAACGCCGCGGCTTCGAGTTTCAGTCTGGTTTCAGCGTCGAGGTCCATGTCGGTCGTCCTTCATAACGTTGTGAGGCGGCGGCTGGCGCCGGTGCGGGCTGCATGAAACTCGATCTCGTGCATCTCCGGCCGAAGCAGGATGGGGCCGAGGAGGCGCGCCAAACGTTCGCCCCAGGCGCAGGCGTCCCGCTTTGCGCTCATCAGATCCTGGCGGACCTCGATCAGGACGTTGCTGAGGCCGCGCGGCGTCGCATGGCTGTCCATCGTGTCGCCCGGCAGCGCCCCGTCATAAGGTTCATTGTCGCCGACTTTCTCCTGCCAGGGCTGCAGATCCGGTTCGGCCGCGAGCGCACGCAGCAAGGGGTGGGCCAGCCGCGGGTCGTTGTCCCACAGGAGACCGACATGCCATGGCCGCGCGGCCTCCTTCCACAGCGGCGTGAAGGAATGGACCGAAACGACTGCCGGTGCAATGCCGGCGGCCGTCATTGCGTCGAGCATCGCCTCGATGCGGTCGTGATAGGGCTGCCAGAAGCGGTGCCGCCGGCGCTCGATCTCGGCGGCGTTGATTCGGGCATTGCCGGGCACGATCGCGCCGTCCGAAAGGCGCATGACCAGGGTCGGATCGTCGGCGCCGCGGTTGGGGTCGATCAGCAGGCGAGAAAAAGTCGTCATCAGGGCCGGCGCATCGAGCGCCGCCGCCATAGCCTCGGTGGCCCAAGCCGCGCCGATGTCGTAGGCGATATGGCGCTCGAATTCCCGTTCCGGTAGGCCGAGCGTGCCATAATCCGGGGGAAGCGCGTTCGATGCATGGTCGCACAAGAGCAGCACGCCGGCGTCGAGCCGGCCCGCAACAGCCCGGACGGGCGCGATGGCAGCGTCCGACGATGATGACGTAACATGATTCTCGTGATTGGCATGGCGCATCGTTTTGGCCTATGGGCACCCCTTCGAGCTCACAATAATCATCGCAAACCCCGAGTGCCATAGAGGGTGGCCGGAGGACGGAATCGTCCATCCTGGCCGGTCAAGACCCTTGCAAAGCGCCCGCGCTTCGCCTGATGCCGCCCCGACGGACCATGCCGCCCACCGACAGTTCCACTTCGACGCTCGCCGAAACCTCCGTCCTGCCCAGTGTTTCGGCCGGCTTCGTGACCGGGTTCGTCGCTCTTCTCGGCGCGGCATTCGCCATGAGCATTTCCCCGACGCTCGTGCGACTCGCCGATGTCGGCCCGTTCAGCAGCGCGTTCTGGCGTGTCGCGTTGGCGCTCCCGGTGCTTTGGCTGTGGATGCGCCAGGCCGAAGCTCAGTCGGGAGACGGCCGTCACACGCGCTATTCCACGGCCACGATGCTGGCGGGGCTGGCCTTTTCAAGCGACCTCTTCTTCTGGCATCTTTCCATCACGAAGACCACGGTGGCGAACGCCACCTTCTTCGCCACGACGGCACCGATCTGGGTCATCGTGTTCGGCTGGCTGCTGTTCCGCGACCGGGTCGGGCTTTCGGTCGTATGGGGTCTTGCGCTGTGCATCTGCGGGGGCGCCGCGCTGGTCGCGCAAAGTTTCGCCTTCAATCCCGGACGGATCATCGGCGACGGATTGGGCTTGGTGACCGGAGTTTTCTTCGGTCTGTACTTCCTGGCCGTGCGGGCCGCCCGTGCCGAGACCGGCGCGGCCCGCGTCACCTTCGAGGTGAGCGTCATGACCGCGGCCATCCTGTTCGTCGTGGCGATGCTGCTCGAACCTCATTTCCTGCCGCGTTCGGCGGCCGGCTGGGGTACCTTGCTGGCGTTGGCGCTGGTCAGCCACGCCGGCGGACAGGGGCTGCTGTCGGTCGCGCTCGGCCGTGTGCCGGCAGCCTTTTCGTCGCTGGTCATCTTCCTGGAGTCCATTGCGGCGGCAGGCTTTGCCTGGATGATCCTCGGCGAGCCCGTCACCGCCGTTCAGGCGATCGGCGGCCTCGTCATCGTGGGCGGCATATGGATCGCCCGACCGCGCAACCAGGCCGCGCCCGGATAGAGGCGCTTTGGCCTTTTTGCTGTCGCTGCATCGGCGTATGACGCTTTTCGGTTTCGACTCGCACCCCGACCTCCTCCATGCGCATTTCACCGATTGCCTTCGCGGCTGCCGCACTTCTGGCTCCGACTCTCGCCCGGGCCGATTTCCGACTTTGCAACAACACGGCGAGCCGCGTGTCCATCGCGCTCGCCTACACGGATGGCCAGGCTTGGGAAACCGAAGGCTGGTGGAACCTCAAGGCCAACGTATGCGAGACGCTTTTGCGCGGCCCGCTTGCCGCGCAGTTCTATTACGTCTACGGCATGGACGAGAGCGGCGGCGAGTGGAAGGGCAAGGCCTTCATGTGCACCCGCGATCGCGAATTCAAAGTGGAAGGCCGACAGGATTGCTTCGTGCGGGGGTACGACCGCACCGGGTTTTTCGAAGTCGATACCGGCAAGGACGCGAAGAACTGGACCGTGCAATTGACGGACCCCGCCAAGCCGGGGCCGGCGCACTGAGGACTTCGGCGTTCGGGCCGAACATCTCGACGGCGAACCAGGATCTGCTTCGCTTCCACATGCTCTGAACCACACGCCTGCCCATCCCCGGACATTGCGGCCCGGCGGTCGAGCAAAACACGAGCCAAAGGAGCTCATGATGAGACGTATGCGCCGGGTGAAAATTTTGGCGACCCTCGGCCCCGCATCGGCGGACCGCGGCATGCTCGCCAAGCTTTTCGAGGCCGGCGCCGACGTTTTCCGCATCAACATGAGTCACGCCACTCACGACGCGATGCGCGAGCGCATCCGCATGATCCGTTCGCTCGAGGCCGAATATGGTCGACCGATCGGCATCCTGGTCGATTTGCAAGGCCCCAAGCTTCGGGTCGGCCAGTTCGCCGACGGCGGGGTGGAACTCGCCAAAGGCGAGACCTTCGTGCTCGACGACGATCCGACACCCGGCGACATCAATCGGGTGCACCTGCCCCATCCCGAAATTCTTCGCGCCTTGCGCCCCGGGCATGTCTTGCTGATCGACGACGGCAAGGTAAGGCTCCACATCATCGAAGCCTCGCCCGAGCGCGCGATTGCGACGGTCGATGTGCCGGGCAGGATTTCCAACCGCAAGGGCGTCAGCCTTCCGGACACGGAAATCCCGGTCGCGGCATTGACCCCCAAGGACCGGTCCGACCTCGACGCGGCGCTCAACGAAGGCGTCGACTGGATCGGGGTATCCTTCGTGCAACGCGCCGACGACGTCGCCGAGGTGAAAAAGATCGTGCGCGGCCGCGCACTCGTCATGTCCAAGATCGAAAAGCCGCAGGCCATCGCCCGGCTCGACGAAATTATGGAAATATCCGATGCGCTCATGGTGGCGCGCGGCGACCTCGGCGTCGAAATGCCGCTCGAAAAAGTCCCCGGACTGCAAAAGCGCATCACCCGCACGGCCCGCCGGCTCGGCAAGCCGGTGGTGATCGCGACCCAGATGCTCGAATCGATGATCTCCTCGCCCGTACCGACGCGGGCCGAAGTGTCCGACGTAGCGACCGCCGTATTCGAGGGGGCCGATGCGGTGATGCTGTCGGCCGAAAGCGCTTCGGGGCAGTTCCCGGTCGAGGCGGTGTCGACCATGAACCGCATCGCCGAAGAAGTGGAACGCGACCCGCTCCACCCGATCATCATCGCGTCGCAGCGGTCGGATCCCGAGCCGACAGGCGCCGATGCCATCGCGTACGCCACTCGCGACGTCGCCGAAACGCTGGACCTCAAAGTCGTGGTGGCCTGGACGGCATCGGGCGCCACCGGCATCCGGATCGCGCGCGAACGCCCACGCACGCCCATCATGGCCTTAACCCCTTCGACCAACACCGCCCGGCGCCTGGCGCTGGTGTGGGGCGTGCACGCGCTCGTCACGGAAGACGCCAAGAACGTCGACGACATGGCCGAGCGCGCCTGCCGCAATTCGTTCACCGAGGGTTTTGCGGCGGTCGGCGAGCGCATCATCGTCGTGGCGGGGGTACCGTTCGGCTCGCCGGGTGCCACGAACATGGTGCGGATCGCCTTCATTGGTCCGGACGGCGGCGTATGATCGTTTCCGCTCGGGGTTTCGCCTCTGCGAAAGGATCGACAATGGCCTTGTAAGGCTCTAGACATTACCCGAGAGTTCTAGACATTGCGGCTATTGGATTATCCTCCTGAACCTGTTAGCTTTCAGCGGTCCAT
>JBBPYT010000421.1:0-3651 GCA_038199665.1 Hyphomicrobiales bacterium | reverse complement strand
TCGCCGCGCACCATCGGCTCGGTCGCCAGGGTCGCGCAGGACACGACGTCGGCTGCGCGAACCGCCGCTTCGAGATTGCGCGTCACCTCGACCACCAGGCCGGCGCGGCCCAAACCTGCCGCCAGGGCCTCGGCTCCGGCGGGTCGATGGTTCCACAGGGTCACATGGTCGATGGGACGGACGCTTCGATGAGCGCGCAGCAGAAACGGTGCGAGAGCGCCCGCTCCGACGATCAGCAGTCGCCGTGCATCGGGGCGCGCCAGGAACCGTGCCGCCAGGCCCGAAGCCGCAGCGGTGCGCCAGTGGGTGAGTCGCGTGCCATCGATAACGGCCAGCGGCGCCCCGGTCTCGCCGGATTGCAGGACGTAGACCCCGAAGACCGACGGAAGTCCGAGGCTGCGGTTGTCGGGAAATATGTTGACGATCTTGGTGCCGAGAAACCCACCTCGCCCGGGCACGCCCGTGGTCCAGGCCGGCATCAGCAGGTGGGTGGCGTGGTTGGTCGGACCTGTGCCGATCTCGTGGTGGTGGCGGGCGGGGCTCTCGCCCCCACCCGCAAAAGCCTCGTGCAGAGCCTCGATGAGCGCCGGAAAGGTGAGAATGCGATCGACGTCCTGGCGCGTCACATTTCGCATGGGGCTCGGTCCGCCGAAGCTGAAGCGTCAGGCGTCGTAAGCCGCCAGGGCCGGGAGCCTAGCCCGGTTGGTATCTTGAACCTGGCGAGCCTGGATGGCCAGTTCGGTTCTGAGCCGCTCGTTCTCGGTCCGCAATTCGTCGGCGTCCGCCTGGGCACGGTGCGCGGCCTTGCGATACCGGGCCTGCCCAAGCCAGCTGGCGACGCCGCCGATGATCACGCCTGCCATCAGCAGCAGAAAGATCAGCAGGAACAGGGGCGCTACGAAGGCAAAGGCTGGCTCGGAGGGGGAAAACGGATCGAATGAAATCGATACGACCTGCCGGTTGGCAACCGCGAAGGCGACGGCCACGATCGCGATCGGCACGAGCACGATGGCCTTGAGCAAGCCCTTCATTTCGGTTCACCTCCACACACGACATCGACCAAGGCGCGAGCGATTCAGGCCTGCTGGTTCAGGCGCTCGCGCATTTCCTTGCCCGTTTTGAAGAACGGCACGGCCTTTTCGTTCACCTCGACATGCGCTCCGGTCCGCGGGTTGCGCCCAAGGCGCGCGTCGCGCCGTTTGACGGAAAAAGCCCCGAAGCCGCGCAATTCGACGCGATCGCCGCGCACCAAGGCCTCCGTGATCTCGTTCAGGATGGCGTTGACGATCTTCTCGATATCGCGCTGATAGAGATGCGGATTTTGGACGGCGATCCGCTCGACGAGTTCCGACTTGATCACCTGCCCCCCCACGTCGACCGAACGTCACTCGCGCAACGTCGGACGTCGCACGGGATGCGTCCGAGCCACTACTCGCCGCCGGCACCCTGCCAAACCGATACAAGGCCGTCAAGCCGAGGAGCTTCGGACGAAATGGCGAGTCTGCGAAGGAACTGTCCGGCAGCCGGCCAGCCCCCGGCCTCGGCCGTTGCGGCCGCCAACGTGAACAGGCCGAAAGGCCCCCGGCTGCGGCTGGGCTTGTAGTCGCGCACCGGCAAGCCCTTGGCGACGTTGCGGCTGGTCTCCAGCCAGGCGATGGCGTCCGCCTCGGTGCCGATCTGATCGATGAGCTTCAAAGGCAAGCCTTGGCGACCGGTGAACACCCGTCCGTCAGCCACCACCGCCAATTCCTCGTCGGACATGCCGCGACGTTGCTTCACCAGATCCTTGAACCAGGTGAAACTGTCGCCGACGAGCGAGGCCAGAGCGGCGCGCGCTGCATCGCTGGTTGGTTCGAAGCCGTTGGGTGACGCCTTGAGCGGCGAGGATTTCACTTCCTCGACCTTCACCCCGAGCTTGTCGAGCAGACTGCTGAAGTTCGGGTACTGGAACAGCACGCCGATCGACCCCACGAGCGAGTTGCCGTAGGCGACGATATGGTCCGCGCCGAGCGCCGCGATATAGGCCCCCGAGGCTGCCAGAGTGTCGATTTCGGCGACGACCGGCTTCTTCGCGGCGACGCGCCGGATTTCATCGTAGATCCGTTCCGACCCGACCGTCGTGCCCCCTGGGCTTTCGATCTGCAGGATCAGGGCAGCAGCCTTGGACGAGCCGACGTCGCGTAGCAGCCGCAAGGTTTCCTCGTCGCCGGTGATCAGACCGCCGATCCTGACCCGCGCGATGTGGGGCGTGAATTCATTGGCCAGATTGGCGCGGCCGCCGAGCGCCAGTCCGACCACGGCAAGCACCGCCACGAGCACGGCGAGGAACCGCCAGAGCGTCACCTTGCGGCGCAAGCGCCGGCGGTCGACGAGGTAGTCTGCGGTCGACCCTGAGGGCATCGACATGAGGGCTTGGCTCCGCGGAAAGACTCCAGAGCCGCAGGCTTAAAGGCCCAAACACCCAGAGGCAAGCCAGGGGCCCTGGCCGTTGCGCCCCGTAAGGTCGACCGGAGCAGCCAGAAAACGCACGCTCAGCCGCTATGATGGTGGCCCTGCAGCTTGGCCACGTTGCGCTTGGCGTGACCCTGAAGCGCCTTGGAGCTCCTCAGGCCGCCTTCGCCCGGGAGCGGTCCGCCGCGTAGAGGGCAAGGCCCGAGGCGACCGATTGCAGCGGATGCGCGGCATGCAGCCGCTCCTCGCCGAAGCGCTCGACGAAGAGCCGCCGCACCGCCGGGACTTGCGAGGTTCCACCCGTGGTGAAGACCGCATCGATGTCGTGATGGGCGAGACCGGCGCGCGCGAGCGTTGCGTCGGCGGCCTCCGCGATGCGGGCGAGGTCGGGGGCAATCAGCTGCTCGAAGTCGCCTCGCGCAATCTTGGCCGAAAGGGAGATGCCCGCCACCTCGAACGCGAGCTCGGCTTCGGGGGCTTCGGACAGCCGCACCTTGACGGCGCTGATCGCCTGGTAGAGCTCGAAGCCGAGGTCGAAAGCGATGAACTCGATCAGCTTGCGCAGCTTGTCGGGCGCGTCGCTCGCCACCGCCAGTTTCCGCAACTCGTTCATGGTCCGCGGCCCCTTCAGCCAGGAGAGCTGATGCCACTGCGCGAAGGCCGCGTGCAGATAGGCCGGGATCGGCAGCAGCTTGTCGAAGGAGCGATAGTGCGAGCCCTTGCCGAGTTGCGGTGCCACATAATGGTCGATGAGACGGTAGTCGAAGGTGTCGCCCGCAATGCCGACGCCGCCGTGCGACAAGGGGAGGGCCACCGGGCGACCCTTGTGGCGCTCGAAGCGGACCACCGAGAAATCGCTGGTGCCGCCGCCGAAATCGGCCACCAGCACGGTTTCGTCGCGCTCGAGGGTGCGTGCATACCAATAAGCGGCGCCGAGCGGCTCGTAGGCGAGGTCGATGGTGCCGAACCCTGCGGCCTCGAACGCCGCCCCGAGGCGCGTAACGGCAAGATCCTCATCGGGGCGCTCCCCCGCGAACACCACGGGCCGGCCCGCCACGATGTGCGGCGAACCGCGAAGCATCGCGTCGCGGTCGGGAAGAAGGTGGCCCAGGAAGAGCGCGATCAAGGCCTCCACCGAGAAGGACTTGCCAAACAGGCGGGTCTCGACGAAGGCGCGGCTGCCGAGGTACGTCTTGATCG
>JBBPYT010000420.1:0-7285 GCA_038199665.1 Hyphomicrobiales bacterium | reverse complement strand
TCAGAATCGTTTTGGACATAGCGTCGGCGCCTCGATGTACCCCGGAAGAACCGGGTGATTTTTGTCTGAAGTGATAGCTCCGATGCAGGATGTTAGCCTAGTCCATAAGAATTGACGAAAGGGAAACTCGCAGAATGAATAAGGGTGAATGTCCAGGCAAAATGCAGCGGCGTGCTGCAGCCAAGACGAGGTTCGTGGGGAGCGAGACTCTTGCTCTCGAAGCGTTAAGGTTTTTTGCCGCCGATCCCGGTCGGGCCGAGCGTTTTTTTACTTGGTCGGGACTCGATGCCAGCACGATCCGCAGAGCCGCGAGCCAGCCGGGATTCGGCTTCGACGTCCTCCAATATCTGATGCAGGACGAGCCCTTGCTGTTGAGCTTTGCCGATTACGCGAACCTCGATCCGGCGGATGTCGCCGCCGCCTATAAGGCTAATTTCGCCCGCGAGGGCTCCGGGGATGAAGATCCTTGACCATCCGGTTGCGGCTCAAGTCAACGACAAGAGGCCTGAGCGGTGACGTGCAGATCGGTCAGCTCGCCGGCGAGGACGAAGTCGCCGTAATCCAGCTTGAGTGCACGCGAAATGCCGTTCTCGTAAAGGTCGAAGGACAGCACGTAGTCCGGCTGATCCTCCTTCTTGCCTTCGAAATAGCTGATCGCGACGGGCCAGCGCCGCATCGTTTTCAGGCTGTCCGTTTTGCCGGCCGGATCCGAGATGGGCGCGACGGTAGGTGCACCGATGACGCTCAGGGTATAGAACACCTTCTTGCCCGTGTCCGAACCGTCGAAAACCGACGCGGACAGGAGCTTTTGGCCCCTCTCGGCGGCCATGATGATTCGGCGGAGATGCTCGGTCGGAAACAGCACGTCCGTGCCCAACGCCGCCTTTCCGACCGGTTGCTTCAGTTCGACGCTGGTCTTGCCGTCCGGCAACTTGCGCGCACGTCCGTCGAGGTCGCTGACTGTTTCGGCGTCGTTCTTGGTCGTGGTCTTGAAGTTGAATTGCGTCCCCGCTCCGTCCTCGAACGTGGTCGAGCGCAGATCGTTGAGGCGCGCTTCCCCTTCTGCGGGCTGCAGTTCGGTCAATTGCCGAAACGTCGTGGTGTAGCCGTCGCAAGAGGAACCGCTGAACACGTAGTCGATCACGCCGGTCGCCGAGGCCGGAGCATTGGTCCCCTTGGATTTCAAAAGCGACAGCTTATAAGTGGCGTGATGTGCCGCCATCGGCGCAAGCCCGGCAGGTTCGGCCAGAGTCGGGTGGCCCGCCAGGGCCAGGAAAACGGCTGCTGCGACGACCGGGCGGACGGACGGAATCGGCAAGAAACGGATCACGTTAGGCTCCACGTAAGCCCACCATCTTCACGTCCCGGAATGGCAAAACTGAGAAGGCGGCAAGCTTGAAGCGATTCGTAAGCTTGGCATGGGATTTAAATTCAGCAACCCGAAAGAGCAACGCGTCAGGAGATCAACGATGAGCGGCGTGAACCAGCGGCTGGCGGAGCTCGGTATAACCCTGCCTGTCCCGGCCCGGCCGGTTGCCAATTACGTGCCTTTCGTTCTGGTCGGCCGCAGTCTCGTCATTTCCGGTCAGCTCGCGCTGGGCCCGGGCGGCAGGCTCGATCCCGCTCATACCGGCAAGCTCGGGTCGGGGGTGTCGGAGGAAGCCGGCCGGGCGGCGGCGCGGCTTTGCGCCCTCAATATCCTGGCGCAGGCAAAAGCCGCACTGGGTGACCTCGATCGCATCGCCCGCTGCGTCCGCCTTGGGGGTTTCATCCACGTTGCACCGGACTTTTACGGCGTACCTGCCATCATGAACGGCGCCTCGGACCTCATGGTGGAGGTTCTGGGAGACAACGGACGGCACGCCCGCTCGACCGTCGGCGTCGCGACCTTGCCTCTCGGCTGCGCGGTCGAAGTGGAGGCGTCGTTCGACGTCGAGGCATGAGGTCGGCAGCTTCGAAATCACCTCCAACCTGGCTGATCGACCGCCCGATCGCGCACCGGGGATTGCATCGATCCCCGGACGGCATCGCCGAAAATTCGCTCGCCGCCGCCAGGGCGGCGATCGAGCGGGATTTCGCCATCGAATGCGACGTGCAACGCACCGGCGACGGCGAGGCCGTGGTGTTCCACGATTTTGCGCTCGACCGTTTGACGGATGAGACGGGACCGATCGCCAGTCTGCCGAGCCGCAGCGTCGTCGACCTCAAATTGAAAGGCTCGAACGACAGGGTCCCGTCCTTCGCCGCGTTTCTCGATCAGATCGGTGGGAAGGTGCCACTGATCTGTGAGATCAAAAGCATGTTCGACGGCGACGTGCGACTCGCCGACCGGGTCTTCGCGCTGGTGCAGGATTACCGAGGCCCGGTCGCGATCAAGAGTTTCGATCCGGCTGTCGTCATCCACCTTCGCAAGCGCGGTTGCGATCGGCCCTTGGGAATCATCAGCGAAGCGACTTTCGACGATCCTCAGTGGCACATGCTGCCGGCCGCGTTGCGCAGATCGCTCGCGAACGTCTTGCATTTTTCCGAAACACGGCCGGACTTCCTGTCCTACCACGTCAACGACCTCCCACACGCCGTCCCCTATCTGTGCCGCGCCGTGCTTGGGCTTCCGGTCATGACCTGGACGGTGCGGACACCGGAACAGCGTCAACGTGCGGCTGCCTGGGCGGATCAGATGGTTTTCGAAGGCTTCGTGCCTTGAAGCCTTCCTACTCGATGCAACCAACTTTCCGACCCGCCATTTTGCAGCCGCGAAGCCCCCCCATGGTCCACCCTCATCCTCGCCCGAGACCATGAAGCCGCCGATCCGCATCCGCATCGCCTCTTCGATAGCCGCCGTGGAGCAAGCTCGTTGGGATGCTTGCGCCAACCCGCCCGCGTTGAGCAATGGATCAGGCCCGGCTCCGGACGCCGGGCAGGAGCATCAGGTGGAGCGCCATAACCCGTTCCTGTCGCATGCATTTTTGCACGCGCTCGAAGCCTCGGGATCGGCCACGACGCGCTCCGGTTGGACTCCCGCACACGTCTGCATCGAAAGCGACGACCATCTACTGGCCGTCGCTCCGACCTATGTGAAAACGCATTCGCAAGGCGAATACGTCTTCGATTACGCCTGGGCCGAAGCTTACGAGCGCGCCGGCGGCCGCTACTATCCCAAGCTCCAGGTATCGGTGCCGTTCACCCCGGTCACCGGACGGCGATTCCTCTCGGCGGAGGGCACTGACCGGGCACAGGCAACGGACGCTCTGGTTTCGGGATTGCGGGCTTTGCGCGAAAAGCTGCGTGCCTCGTCGGTTCACGCCACGTTCGTGACCAAGTCCGAATGGGACGAAATGGGCCGCCGCGGCTTCCTGCAAAGGACGGACCAGCAATTCCATTTCATCAACGATGGCTACGAAACCTTCGATGGCTTCTTGGCTAGCCTGGCATCCCGCAAGCGCAAATCCATCCGCCGCGAACGCAAGGACGCGATGGTCGGCGGCATCACGGTGGATTGGGTGACCGGCGCGGATCTTCGCGAAGCGCATTGGGATGCGTTCTTCGAGTTCTACATGGATACGGGTTCTCGTAAGTGGGGTCGTCCTTATCTCACGCGAAAGTTCTTTTCGCTCATCGGAGAGGCGATGGCGGATCGCGTGCTGCTCGTTATGGCCAAACGCAACGGCCGATACATCGCCGGTGCGCTCAACTTCATCGGGGACGACGCACTTTATGGGAGGAATTGGGGAGCCATCGAGGAGCACCCGTTTCTGCATTTCGAGGTTTGCTATTACCAGGCCATTGAGTTTGCCGTGACCCGAGGCCTGCTGCGGGTCGAGGCGGGCGCTCAGGGAGAACACAAGCTGGCGCGCGGCTACCGCCCTGTTCCGACATATTCGGTGCACGATATTGCCGACCCGAGGCTGGCACGCGCCGTGGGCGATTACCTCAAACGAGAGCGTGCCTACGTCGAAAACGCCATCGAGATCTATGGGGAGCATGTGCCATTCCGCCGCGAACCCGAGCGGGGCTGTTCCGACCGCGACGAGTCGCTCACGAAGGACCCGTTAAAGTTTTAGTCATTCGGACCGGCCACGATGACATCGCTTGTAAGCCGGTGTTTGTCGAGGTCGGTCCGTTCATGCCCATCAAGGCCTATCGCTTCCGCTCCTGGCCCCCTGTTCTGCTTGCCGTCGCAGGGTTCTCCGTGGCCGGAAGCTTCGCCACCCCCTCCCGCTCCCAGGAGAGCGTGAACTACACGATTTCCAACAATGACGGCTACGGTATTGCCGATTGCATGCAATCGGGCACCGATTGCGGACGTGTCATGGCGAACAGCTGGTGCGAAGCCCACGGATATGCGCACGCCCTGGCCTATGGATCGAGCCAAGAATTGGCCGGTTCGATCGCCGCGAGCAACGAGGTCGTCAAGGTCGCCGCCGGCGATGTTATGATCCGATGCGGAGACTGAACGGCCGGAAGCGCTGATCGGGATCAGGTTTTCAGCTTTTCAGCCAGTCCGAGCATTTCGGCGCGTCCGCCGCAGAACCCCAAGGCTGGATCGGCACCGCTGACGTCGAGTTCTTCGGCGAACCTTCGATCAGCTTGTCGGAATAAACCATGTAGACCAGCGTGTTCCGCTTGGCATCACAGCCCCGGATGATCTGCATTCGCTTAAAGAAGAACGACCGGCGTTCGCTGAACACGACCCCGCCTTGATCGCTTTTCTCCTTGAACTTGATCGGGCCGACCTGACGGCAGGCCAGAGAAATATCGGACACTTCCTCGGCAAATCCCAGGGCACCGGCCACGCCCCCTCGCTCCGGAACTGTGAAATAGCAGGCCACGCCATCGACCGCGGGGTCATCGATCGCGTAGGTCGCGAGTTTGTCGTTCGGCGTGAGCATCCGCCATTTGGTCGACTGGCGGAAGATGAGATCCGGCCCGTCGGCGGCGGATGCGCTCCCGGCCAGCACCGCCAACACCGCTATGATCGGAAGCTTGACCCACATCATCTAAGTTCCTCTGGAGGCGATCCCCTTCATAAAGGGATCGCCTAGCGCATTTGCAATGCGGCATGATCCGGCGGTCCCGGCCCGGTGGGGAGACATCTTTAGGCCAAGAAGCTTTTGATGATCGAAGCGGGCAGCGCCGAGATAAGGTGGGCCGGGGCGAGGATTGCGTGCGATATAAGCCGGCAAAGCAGATGACCGGGCCAGAGAAATGATCGGGTCGCTCAGGTTCGCAAGCATCGGGGTTGCGCTCGCATTGCTTAGCGCGACACTCCCGGCGAGCGCGCAAGGTGTCGACTGCCCGGCGCTCCGGGCCGAGATCGATGCATCTGCCGGCGATGCAGCGCGCTCGGGCCAATTCGCTTCGGCGCTCCGGCAGCAGCAATCGGAACTGGAACGCACTCGGAACTACGCCGACTCGATCGGTTGCAACTCGGGCTTCCTGTTTGGTGGCGGGCCGCCCCAATGCGACGGCATTTCTGCACGCATGGAGCAAATGCAGGAGAATATCGGGCAGTTACGGCAACAGTTTCAGGCCGGGGGTGTCGACAACGGCTGGCGTCGTCGTGCCCTGACCGAACAGTACAACAATTTGTGCAGAACCGGCCAGGACAGCGGCATGGGAGAACCGGCGCCAGGCCCACAGTTGTTGCCGGTCGATCCAGACGGTCCCTCCCCTGATGATCAGCCTCCGACCGAAGGCGGCCCGCCCGTTGCCCCGGCGGAAACCAAGGCGCTCTGCGTGCGCCATTGCGACGGCGGATTCTTCCCCATCACGGACCAAGCCACGCCCGACAAGCTCGAAGGCTTGGGCCAACTCTGCAAGGCGCTATGCCCTAACGCGGAAGCGAGCCTCTATACGACGGCCCTGTCCGGCGGGATCGAAACGGCGGTCGCGGCCGACGGCACCCCCTATACGGCACTGCCGGCTGCCTTCAAGTTTCAAAAGACCTACGACCCGACCTGTTCGTGCAAGCCGCCGCGCCAAACCTGGGTGCAGGCGCTGGCCGATGCCGAAAAACTCCTCGGGAGCGACAAGCACGACGTGACCGTGACGCAGCAGATGTCCGACGCCATGTCGCGCCCGGCTGCCCCGGCCTCGCCGAAGCCTGGCCCCCGGCCAGCCAAGAAAATCAAGGCGGCGCGCAAGGCCAAACCTCAACCCACTGGTTCGGTCACGATCCCCGATGTGGCGGCGGGCGAACCAGGGCCGCCGACCGGCGAAACCCCCGGCGAGGATCTTATGCGGCAACTCCGGCGAGACGCGCCGACGTTTTGACGCAGCCGATCAGCGGCAGCAGATGCTTGAGGTCCGGTCCCGTCTCCCGGCCGGTGAGGGCGAGCCGCAGCGGGTGGAACAACGCCTTCCCCCGACGGCCGCTTGCCTGCTTGAGGCGCTCGGTCCACAAGCTCCAGGTGTCCAGATCCCAAGGTTCTTCGGGCAGTTGCTCTCGTGCGAGATCCAGGAAGCCGCGGTCCTCGATCTTTGGCTCGACGCTGCCGGACACCACGCCCCACCATTCGGCAACCTCGGCGAAAGAATCCAGATTGCCCCGAACCGCGACCCAGAACGCCTCGGTTTTTGGCCCCGCGACACCGAAGATCCGTAATCGCTCGACGACCACCTCGGGGGGCAGATGGCGAAGCGTTTTGGCGGAAAGTGCGCGAAGTTCCGCCTCGTCGAATTTGGCGGGCGTACGCGACAGATGCGCCAGGTCGGCCTCCGGCATGAGTTCCATGAGCGACGTCACAGGACGGACGGCCGCCGAGGATCCGGTGAGCACCGCCAAGGCCGCGACGGCCAGCGGCTCGATGCCATCTTCCCGCAACGAGGTGACCGACAGCGCGCCGGACCGTTTCGACAACCCTTCGCCGCTTGCGGTGACCAGGAGATTGTGGTGCCCGAACGCCGGCACGGTGCCACCGAGCGCGCGGAAGAGTTGGATCTGCACGGCCGTGTTGGTGACGTGGTCTTCGCCGCGGATGACGTGGGTGATGCCGAGGTCGATGTCGTCCACTACCGAGGGCAGCGTGTAGAGATACGTGCCGTCCTCGCGCACCAGCACGGGATCCGACAGCGACGCGCAATCGATGTGGCTCGCGCCGCGCGCGAGATCGTTCCAGGCGATCGTCTCGCCTGCGAGCTTGAAACGCCAATGCGGCCTGCGCCCTTCCGCTTCGAGGGCTGCCCTGTCCGAGCTCGTCAGCTGGAGCGCGGCGCGATCGTAGATGGGCGGCAAGCCGCGCGCCTGCATGCGCTTGCGACGGCGTTCGAGCTCGTCGGCGGTCTC
>JBBPYT010000419.1:0-12681 GCA_038199665.1 Hyphomicrobiales bacterium | reverse complement strand
CATGACGCAGTGCATTATCATGCTGCTGTCATACGCTCGCCACGCAACTCCGGCTAGAGATGTGAATCTGATAAAGGAGCGCCGAAACCTGCGATGACGCACGAGACCGCTCATTATCGCGCGCTTTTCATTTCCGATCTGCATCTTGGAACCCGTGGCTGCCAAGCCGATCTGATGCTGGATTTCCTGCGCCACCACGATGCGGACACCATTTATCTGATCGGCGATATCATCGACGGCTGGCGTTTGAAGTCGGGCTGGTACTGGCCGCAGACCCACAACGACATCGTTCAGAAGCTGTTGCGCAAAGTGCGCAAGGGTGCGCGAATGATCTACGTGCCCGGCAACCACGACGAGTTCGCTCGCAACTATGTCGGCATGACATTCGGCGGCGTGGAAGTCCTGCGCAGTGCGATCCATCTCGCGGCGGACGGACGGAGATTTCTCGTAACCCACGGGGACGAGTTCGACATCGTCGTACGGCATGCCCGGTGGCTCGCGTTGCTCGGCGATTGGGCCTATGAAACCGCGCTGGTCACCAACACCTACTTCAACCTGTTCAGGCGCAAGCTCGGCTTTCCTTACTGGTCTTTCTCGGCGTGGGCCAAGCTCAAGGTGAAGAACGCGGTCAACTTCATCGGCGCCTTTGAAGAAGCGTTGTCGCAGGAGGCGGCCAGGCACGCTGTCGACGGCGTGATCTGCGGCCATATCCATCACGCCACGATTCGCGACCTCAATGGCGTGACCTATGTGAATACGGGCGACTTCGTCGAATCCTGCTCGGTCGCCGTGGAACATGTCGACGGCCGGCTCGAAATCCTGCGTTGGATGACGTTCGGGCCGGCGACGGTTGCGGGCGAAGCGGGAGCAAATGCCGAGGCGAAGGTCGCCGCCTGATGCGAATTCTGATTGCGACGGATGCATGGCATCCCCAGGTGAACGGGGTGGTTCGCTCGATCGAAGCCATGGCCACGGAAGCGCGTCGCGCCGGAGCCGCCGTCGAGTTGCTGACTCCCGCAGGGTTCCGTTCGAGGCGTATGCCGACCTATCCCGATATCCGTTTGGCCTTCGCCGCGGCGAAATCCGTTTCGGCTCGGATCGCGGCCTGGAGGCCGGACCATGTGCATATCGCAACCGAGGGGCCGATCGGCCTTGCGGCGCGGCGCGCCTGTCTGGACACGGGCCGGCTGTTCACCACGAGCTATCACACGAATTTTCCGGACTATCTGGCGGCCCGCGCTCCCGTCCCGCGCTCCTGGTCCTATGCATGGCTGCGCTGGTTCCACAATGCGGGATCGGGCGTCATGGTGTCCACCCCGAGCGTTGCACGCGAATTGCGCACGCGGGGCTTCAGGAACGTCATGCGCTGGTCGCGCGGGGTGGACCACGAGATGTTCAGGCCGCGCGAGGATTCGGTGCTCGACCTGCCGCGCCCGATCTTTCTTTACGTCGGTCGCGTCGCCATCGAGAAGAACATCGAAGCTTTTCTCGAACTGACCCTGCCCGGAACCAAGGTGGTGACGGGCGACGGCCCCTCGCGCATGGCGCTCGAACAACGCTATCCGGAGGCGACCTTCCTCGGCATGCAGACCGGCGAGAAGCTGGCCCGCATCTACGCCAGCGCGGACGTGTTCGTCTTCCCGAGCCGGACCGACACCTTCGGCATCGTGCTCCTCGAGGCGCTGGCGAGCGGGCTGCCGGTCGCGGCCTACCCGGTGCAGGGCCCGAGCGACGTGATCGGGGATAGCGACGCGGGCGTGCTCAACGAGGACCTCGGAGTCGCCTGCCGCGAAGCTCTGGCCGTGCCGCGCGAGCGGGCCCGCGCCTTCTCCCTCAAATATACCTGGGCCGAGAGCGCACGGCAGTTTCTCGACAACGTCCTGAACGCTCGCGCCGATGCGGTCCCGCCGGCCGCCTGAGCGGTGCGTTCCGAGCCTCGTCGGCTTGACGAAGGACTTGCGGCCTGGCTAATCGATCTCATCCATCGGCGCGTCGTATTCCGATGCAGGGGGGCCGATCGGTTCTGGTGTGCATGGCCTGGTTCATCCTGATCGTCGCCGGTGTCCTTGAGGTGCTCTGGGCCTACTCGATGAAACAATCGGCCGGCTTCACTAGGCTTGGGCCTAGCATCATCACCGTCGCGGTCAGCCTGGCCAGTTTCGTCTTGTTGTCGATCTCGATGCGCTCCTTGCCGCTCGGCACCGCCTACGCGGCCTGGACCGGCATCGGGGCGCTGGGTGCTTTCGTCTTGGGCATCCTGGTACTGGACGAACCCGCGAACGTGCTACGGATCGG
The DNA here is from genome assembly GCA_038199665.1 of Hyphomicrobiales bacterium. Taxonomy (GTDB): domain Bacteria; phylum Pseudomonadota; class Alphaproteobacteria; order Rhizobiales; family Beijerinckiaceae; genus Lichenihabitans. Next base: position 10,386 of record JBBPYT010000419.1, on the reverse strand, counting down.
CAGCGCGGCCTTCATCCTGATCGGTATCCTGGGTCTGAAACTCGCGTCGAGTGAATAGGCCGGGCCGGCGCTGACCCTCCGCAACGACGAACCTCTTTGGAGTAAGCGGACCGCCACGGATATAGTTTGTCGCCATCCGCAGTTGAGCATTGGCGTCGCGACGGAAAATGCGTCAAAGTGAGCTGTCAAAGCATCACATAAGTCCCCGGCGATGCGGTTCGCGGGAGTTCCGGACGCCGGCGGTCGGAGGACACGCCATGCCGGAAAGCTCGCCCTCAGCGGAAAGAGTCCGCTCACGTTCGATCGCCCTTGTGGGACCCTTCGGGAGCGGCAAGTCGACGCTGTTCAACAAATTGCTGGCGGCCTGCGGCGAGACCGCACGGCGCACCCACGATGCGCGCGGGTCGGCAGGCGAGATCCGCCTTGGGAACTGTACGTATTTGGGGGATTTCTGGTCGATCCTCGACTGCCCCGGAGCCGTCGAACTCCCTTTCGAGTGGACCAGCGCCGCCGCGGTCGTCGATCTGGCCGTGGTGGTATGCGATCCCGATCCCGCGCGGGCTCTCAACGCCGCGCCGTTCCTCAAGCGTCTCGAGGATGAGGGCGTGCCGCACTTCATCTTTATCAATCGCATCGATGCGATTGACGGCAACATCCGCGACACGATCGCCGCGCTGCAAGCATTGTCCAAACGACCGCTGGTGTTGCGCCAGGTGCCGATCCGGGACGGCGACCACATCACCGGCTATGCCGACGTGGTAAGCGGACGCGCCTACATGTACCGCGACGGGCAGAGTTCCGAGCGGGTCGAGAGCCCGGCTCACGCGGCGGAAGGGGAACAGGAAATCCGGGAGTCGGTCGCGGAAACTTTGGCGGACCACGACGACAAGCTCCTGGAAAAAATCATCGAGGGTCTGGCGCCGACCGCCGCTGAAGTGTTCGACCGCATCCGAGCCGACCAGGTTCACGACGTCATCGCCGAGGTGCTGCTGGGCTCGGCCGAACATTCCTACGGGATCCAGCGTCTGTGGAAGGCCCTGCGTCACGACGTCCCCGACCCCGCCGAGACGGCGGCCAGAGTCGGTCTCGACATGTCAGGCGAATCATTGGCCCAGGTGTTCAAGATCGTCCACGCCGGACATATGGGCCGCCTCGCCTATGCGCGCGTTTGGCGCGGAACCATCAAGGACGGCACGACGCTGAACGGTTCGCGGTTGGGCGGGATCTACCGCGTGCACGAGGGAGACCTCGCGAAGGTGCCGGACGCGGAGGCCGGGCAGCTGGTTGCGCTGGGCCGGCTCGACCGCGTCTCCGTCGGGGCGACGCTTACGCCGTCCGGGACCGCGCAGGCCCTTGATTTCCCGGTTCCGCCATCCCCGGTCTACGCCATGGCGATCACCGCCGACAAGGGCGACGACGTCAAGCTGTCGGGGGCGCTGCAGAGGCTTGTCGAAGAGGATCCCTCGCTGGCCATCGAGGTCAATTCCGAGACGCACGAGACGCGTCTCCTGGGCCAAGGCGACCTGCATCTGAAAGCCGCGATCGAACGCCTCGGCCGGGCGTCCAACTTGCGGGCGACCCTGTCCCGGCCGCATGTCGGGTTCAAGGAAACGATCCGCCACGCCGTGCACCAGCATACGCGGCTGAAACGCCAGACCGGCGGCCACGGCCAGTTTGCCGAAGTGAAGCTCGAGATCGCACCGCGCGGGCGCGGTGAGGGTTTCCTGTTCGTCGACCGCATCGTCGGCGGCTCGGTGCCCCGGCAATATATTCCGGCGGTCGCGGCCGCAGCCCAACTCGCCTGTGCGCACGGCCCCCTGGGCTACCCGGTCATAGACGTAGTGGTGACGTTGGTCGAGGGCAGCTTCCATACGGTGGACAGTTCCGACATGGCATTCGAGACCGCGACCCGCAGGGCGCTGGCGGAAGGGCTGGCCAAGGCGGGACCGGTGCTGCTGGAACCCATAGACCAGATCACCGTTCTTGTGCCGAACCGGTTCACGGCCAATGCGCAGCGCTTGATAACGGCGCGCGGCGGTCGCATTCAGGGCTATGCCGAGCGGCCGAACTGGCCGGGCTGGGACGAGGTCGAGGCCACCATGGCCGAAGCCGACCTGCAGGACCTCATCATCGAGTTGCGTTCGCAGACCATGGGGCTCGGCAGCTTCCGGCGGCACTTCGACCATTTTGCCGAATCGCGGCGCAAGCCGGAAGCCCAGCAGGACCAAAACGCCAGAGCCGGTCACGCTTAAAGCCGCTCCGATCGAATGGACAGGCAGCCTATCGCGAGCCGAGGAATCGACTCGCCGGACGCTCCATCCCATGTTGGTGGGGAACTCGGCTCATCAGGGGTTTGCATGCCATTCGATCTCGTCATCAAGGACGCGACACTGCCGGACGGACGCCGCGGCCAGGACATTGCTGTCGCGGCGGGTCGCATCATGGCGATCGAGCCTGGCATCGTCGCCGAAACCGCGGAAATGATCCCGGCCAACGGTCACCTGGTTTCCCCACCTTTCGTCGACCCGCATTTCCACATGGACGCGACGCTTTCGCTGGGTTTCCCGCGTCTTAACGCGTCGGGAACGCTGCTCGAAGGCATCGCGCTCTGGGGCGAGTTGAAGCCGCTGCTGACACACGAGGCGCTGGTCGAGCGGGCCTTGCGCTATTGCGACCTGGCGGTTTCGCAGGGGTTGCTCGCCATCCGCAGCCACGTCGATGTCAGCGATCCGCGCCTGCTCACCGTCGAGGCACTGCTCGACGTGCGCGAACGGGTGAAACCTTATGTCGATCTGCAGCTCGTGGCTTTTCCCCAGGACGGGTATTTCCGCGCGCCCGACGCGGCGGGAGCGCTCGAACGGGCGCTCGACATGGGGGTGGACGTGGTGGGCGGCATTCCGCACTTCGAGCGCACGATGGCAGAGGGAGCGGCCTCGGTGGAAGCCCTCTGCCGGCTCGCCGCCGAGCGAGGATTGCGGGTCGACCTGCATTGCGACGAAACCGATGATCCGATGTCGCGCCATATCGAGACGCTCGCGGCGCAGACGGTCCGCTTCGGCTTGCAGGGTCGAACCGTCGGCTCGCATTGCACCTCCATGCACTCCATGGATAACTATTATGTCTCGAAACTCATTCCCTTGATCGCCGAAGCTCAGGTCCATGTGGTGGCCAACCCGCTGATCAACATCACCCTTCAGGGCCGCCACGACGCCTATCCGAAGCGGCGGGGCATGACCCGCGTGCCTGAACTGAAAGCAGCCGGTATCAATGTGGCGTTCGGCCATGACTGCGTGATGGACCCCTGGTATTCGCTCGGCTCCGGCGACATGCTCGAGGTCGCCCACATGGCCATCCACGCCGCGCCGATGACGTCGCGCGAGGCGATGCGCAGCGCCTTCGATTCCATCACGGTCAATTCCGCTAAGGCCATGGGCCTCGAGGGCTATGGCCTGGAGGTGGGCGCCAAGGCCGATTTCGTGCTGTTGCAGGCGCGCGACCCGATCGAGGCGATCCGCCTCAAGGCGGCGCGCCTTGCCGTCGTCAAAGGCGGCAGGGTCGTGTCTCGGGCGCAACCTCGCATCGCCGAGCTTTCGCTCGCTGGGCGCCCCTCACAGGTCGACGCCTCGGCTTATGCGCCGCCGCTTGGCTAACAATTCACTAATCCTCTCTCGACTTGAGCTTGACAAATCGATGTTCGAGACCTCGTCTTTGAAGGTGTTCGACCGTAGTTGCCGCAACTGTGGGGTTGCTGGCCAGAAGCGAAGGAATCTGAAAATGCCGCAGTCGTTGACTCGTCGCAGCCTCCTGGCCGCCTCGGCCGCGGGCGTCTTCGCCATGACGGCGGGACCGCGCTCCTTCGCTCAGGGCGCCAAGATCAAGGTGGCGGGTCTGCACGCCTCGCCGGTGGAAAACGCCTGGAACTCCCGCCTGCACGACGCGCTTCTGGCGGCAGCCAAGGACGGCACGATCGATTACGTCTTCTCCGAAGGCGTTGCGGGTACGGATTATCCGCGCGCCATGCGCGAGTATGCCGACCAGGGTATCCAGCTCATCGTCGGCGAGTCCTATGCGGTCGAGGGGGAGGCCAGGCAAGTGGCCACGGATTTCCCGAAGACCGCCTTCCTCATGGGGTCGAGCGGCGGTCCGGCAGCGCCCAATTTCGGCACCTTCGGCACCTGGAACCACGAGGCGGCCTATCTGACCGGAATGCTTGCCGGCACCATGAGCAAAACCGGCAAATTCGGCGCGGTCGGTGCGATTCCGATCCCGGAAGTGAACAATCTGATCAATGCCTTCCGGTCGGGCGTGAAGGAAACCCGGCCCGACGCCAAGTTCCTGGCCGGCTTCATCGGAACCTTCTTCGATCCGCCCAAAGCCAAGGAAGCGGCTCTGGCCCAGATCGATGCCGGCGCCGACATCCTGTTCGGCGAACGCATCGGCACCGCAGACGCCGCCAAGGAGAGGGGGATTCTGTCGATTGGATCCCTGGTCGATTATACGCCGCGCTATCCCAAGACCGTGTTCGCCAACGCGGTTTGGTACTTCCGGCCCATTCTCGACGGTGCTTTGGCCGATGTCAGGGCGGGTCGGCCGACGGGCCAGGATTACAGCCCTTTCAGCTTCATGAAAGAAGGCGGCAACGACATCGTGTTCGATGCGAGCCTCGTTCCGGCTGCCGCGGTCGGACCGATGGAAGAAAAGCGCAAGGCAATCAAGGCCGGAACTTTCAAAGTGCCTGTCGATACCGCCGAGCCCGCCTGACGGTGCTGTGGGCTCCAGGGCCGGCTCATGCCGAAGCAAGGCGAAGGGCTGAGGTCATGTGAGGATTTGAGGTTGGGAAGAGACCCCGGGGCTCCGCATCTTGGTGTGCCCGGGTGACGCGGAGCGTGAGTTTGTCCTGCGAACGCAATTCGGGCAACGCATCGGCCTCGACGGACCAAGTCCGTTCTGGCGCGACAGCAGCGCGCGACGCGGTGGCCGAGCGACCCTGGAGGGTCAACATCACCATCGCCGGGCTGGCCGCATGAGCGGCCCGGTGCTTCGTCTCGAGAACATCACCAAGCGCTTTGGCGCACTCACCGCGAACGAAAACATCACGCTCGAGCTGGCCGAGGGCGAGGTGCTGGCCCTCCTGGGCGAGAATGGGGCGGGCAAGACCACCTTGATGAACATCTTGTTCGGCCATTACCGGGCCGACGAGGGCCGGGTAACGGCGTTCGGCAAGGAACTGCCGCCCGGCAAAGCCCGCGCCGCCATCGACGCGGGGATCGGCATGGTGCACCAGCATTTTGCCCTCGCGTCGAACCTGACCGTGCTTGAGAACATCGTGGCCGGGGCCGAGCCCCGATGGGGCTTGGGCTCGGACCGGGCAGCCGCCCTGGCCAAGCTGCGTGGTCTTTCAGCCAGGTTCGGCCTCGCTGTCGCTCCTGACGCCCTGGTGGCCGATCTGTCGCTGGGCGAGCGGCAGCGTGTGGAAATCCTCAAGCCACTCTATCGGAACGCGCGCATTCTGATTCTCGATGAACCGACCGCGGTGCTGACTCCGGCCGAGGCTGAAACCCTGTTTTCGACTCTGCGGCTGATGGCGGCGGAAGGCCTGTCGCTGATCTTCATTTCGCACAAGCTGCACGAGGTTATGCGCAGTGCCGACCGCGTTCTGGTGTTGCGGGGCGGAAGACTCGTTGCCGAGCGCCAGGCGTCTGCAACAAGCGTCGACGAACTTGCCGAACTGATGGTCGGCCGCCGTGTCACCCGGCCGGTTCGGACGAGGCAAACCGCAGGCGATGTGGTGTTGCAGGCCAGAGGGGTGGGCCTGATACGAGGCGGGCGCGCCCTCGTGGCGGATGCCGATTTCGAAATCCGGGCAGGCGAAACGCTCGGGATCATCGGCGTCGCGGGCAACGGCCAATCCAGCCTCGTCGATCTCGCCTGTGGGATGCAGGCGACAACGACCGGGCAACTCGCGCTGTTCGGCGCCCGCGTCGAGACCGTCTCCCCCCGCGCCTTCGTGCGGGCGGGCATTGGCCGGGTGCCGGAAGACCGCCATGCGCAAGGGATGGTGGGCGAAATGGCGCTGTGGGAAAACGCAGTCCTGGAGCGGCTGCATGAACCCCGCTTCTCGCGTGCCGGCTTCGTTCGTCGCAAGGCCGCCAAGGCCTTCACTGAAGACGTGATCGCGCGCTTCGACGTTCGGGGCGGCAATCCGACCACCCGAACGCGGCTGCTGTCAGGCGGCAACATGCAAAAGATGATTCTGGGGCGCAACCTCCTCACCAGCCCAAAGATCCTGATCGCCGCGCAACCCACGAGGGGCCTCGACGAAGGGGCGGTGGCCGCGGTACACGAGCAGATCCTCAGAGCGCGGGCCAACGGCATGGCCATCCTTCTCGTATCCGAGGATCTCGACGAGGTCTTGGGGCTGGCCGACCGGGTTCAGGCCATGGTCAAGGGGCGTCTTTCGCCGTCCGTCGCGACCGAGCATCTCGATGCGCGTCGTCTCGGACGAATGATGGCGGGTGTTTGGGACGACGCGGCCTGATGCGTTACGAACAGCGCACAAACATTCCGCCGATCCTGTTGTTCGTGGCCCCTTTGGGCGCGGTCGCGGTCGCGCTGCTGTTGTCCGGCATCCTGGTGGCGATCGCCGGTGCGCCGGTGTTGGAGGCTTACCGCGGAATTCTGATTGGCGCCTTCGGCTCCAGGCTATCGATCACGGAAACGCTGACGCGCGCGACGCCCCTGATCCTGACGGGCCTGACTGCCGCAACCGCCTTCCGGGCGCGGCTCTGGAACATCGGCGGCGAGGGTCAATTCTATCTCGGCGCGCTCACCGTCGCCGGGCTCGGCTCCAGTGCCGGGCTGCATCTGCCCGCGTCCGTCCTCATTCCGAGCCTGATGCTGGCCGGCGCTGTTGCCGGCATGGCGCTTCTGCTGCTGCCGCTCGCCTTGCGCCTGCGGTTCGGCGTCGATGAGGTGGTGACGACCCTGCTCCTGAATTTCGTGGTGCTGCTGTTCGTATCGATGATGATCGAGGGGCCGCTCAGAGACCCGATGGCTTTCGGGTGGCCGCAATCGGTGCACGTGGTTCCGAATGCCACCTTGCCCAAGCTGGTTCAGGGGACGCGGCTCCACATCGGGCTCGCGGTCGCGCTTCTCATGAGCTTGGTCGTTTGGGTGATCCAGAACCGCAGCACTTTCGGGCTTGAGGCGCGCGCCGCGGGGTTGAACCCGCAAGCCGCTGCTTTCGCGGGCGTGTCGCTGCCCGGAATCCTCGTCCGGGTCGCGTGTCTTTCGGGCGGCCTCGCGGGTCTCGCGGGAGCGATCGAAGTGCTCGGCCTCAAGGGCTACGTGACCACCGATCTGTCGCCGGGCTTCGGCTATGCGGGAATCGTGGTCGCCATGCTCGCAAGGCTCAACCCGTTCGGCGTCGTCGTGGCGGCCTTGTTCGTGGCCGCGATGTTCGTCGGGGTCGATGGCATGAGCCGGGCCCTGCACGTGCCGAGTTTTCTCGCCGACGTCACCGTCTCGCTGTCGCTGCTGACGATGCTGGTCGCGCTTCTGCTTGTGAGCTACCGGATCCGCCGATGACAGCTGCGCTCGATATCATGGCCAATGCCAGCCTGTGGGCCGCGGTGCTGCGCATTGCGACACCGCTGCTGTTCGGCACGCTGGGCGCACTTCTCTGCGAGCGCGTCGGCGTGCTCAACCTCGGCATCGAAGGCATCATGACGTTCGGCGCCATGATTGGATGGTTGACCGTTTATCAGGGCGGGAACCTTTGGCTCGGCCTCCTGGCTGCGGCCCTGGGTGGCGCCGCATTCGGTCTGCTCCATGCCGTGATGACGGTATCTCTCGGCTTGTCGCAGCATGTGACGGGGCTCGGCATCACCTTGTTTGCTTCCAGCCTGACCTACTACATCTACCGGCTGGTCATCCCGGTTTCCGGCAGCCCGCCCACGATCTCGCCCTTTCAGCCGCTCAGTATTCCGGTTCTGTCGAAGATTCCCTTTCTGGGTGAAGCCGTTTTCTCCCAGACCGCGCCTACCTACCTGGCCATTCTCCTTGCTCTGGCGCTGAGCTATGGGCTCGCGCGCACGCCGCTCGGGTTGGCCATCCGCCTTGTCGGGGAAAATCCGCATGCCGCGGAGGCGCAGGGGATCGACCCGATCGCCCTCCGGATCGCCGTGATTGCCTTCGGGAGTGCCCTGATGGGGCTCGGCGGGGCGTTTCTGACGACCTCGGCCTTCAACAGCTTTTTTCCCACGATGATCCAAGGGCGGGGCTGGGTATGCGTCGCGCTTGTGGTCTTCGCCTCCTGGCGCCCGGGGCGAGCCCTGGGCGGGGCACTGCTGTTCGCCTTTTGCGACGCCTATCAGCTTCGATTGCAGCATGTGATCGGCAAGGTCGTTCCCTATCAGTTGTTCCTGATGGTGCCCTATCTCATCTCGATCCTCGCCCTGCTCTTCGTCGCCCGGCGGGCACAGGTTCCGCAAGCCCTGATGCAACCTTACCGACGCGGCGAACGCTGACCCTGCCGATCTCCGTAGCTGCATCTGTCGCAGAGGGAAGGGCGGCTTTGGCGCCCCGCTGCGTCGTGCGTTCGCCCATTCCGGCGCGCGAATTCGTGCGTGGCCTCACCACTCCGCCGCACGATCTCGATTAACCATTTACTTACGGGTAGCTGGCTCTTCTTCGACCGGACGATCGTTTCCGAGACTCGGGACGAATCAACAAGCAGGGGAACACTATGAAGGGATCGGTTGGAATCGCCGGCGATCGTATCCGCGGCATTGTCGAGCGCCTCGAACACATCGAAGAAGAAATCAAGGCGTTGAACGAAGGTAGAAAGGAGGTTTTCGCCGAGGCCAAGGGCGAAGGCTTCGACGTCAAGATCCTGAAGGAAATCCTGCGGTTGAGGAAGCAGGATAAGGACGAGCGCGACGAGCACGAGTCTCTGCTCGAGCTCTACCTTCGGGCCATGGAATCATCGGACACACCGGCCGTGCCCAAAGCCGCCTAGCCCGGCGTCGCGCTCGCCATGCCGAAGTCGAAAACCTCACCCGTGGGGTTCTTCGGCGTCGTTCGACCCTGCAGCGCGGCAATCGTGACGACGGATTCGCCGACTTGCTTCGGTCTCCCGGCAGTTGTCGACTTGCTCCGCTCGTCAGGCCTGAAGGTGACACTTCTGCGGGTCGCTGCATGCGGGCTGTCTCCCGTTCGCTCTTGTCCGTCGTAGCCGCAGCGTCCCGGCACCCAAACATGGGCCGGGCACGAGAATGCAGCCCCGGTGGGCTCGCAAGCATCAAGGAAAAAACCTGGCACGGTCCCGAATAGGACGGCCGAACGAGGTGTTATCGCCTCGTTCAGGTCGTCCCAGGAAAGGGCTCATAATGCGCAAAGCAGAGTGTCTTATTGCCGGTTTCATGCTCGCGGCGGCGGCGCCGATGGCATCCGCTCCGGCGGCGGCAGAAAATGTCGTCCAGGTGGAGATGCAAGACGCATCGGTCGATGGATCGTTGCAAGGTATGCACATGAAGCTCGACCGGGACGCCATCAAGGCCGGCCGGGTAACTTTTCAGGTTGCGAACCAATCCCAGGCCTTGGTGCATGAGTTGCACGTTCTCCGGACGAATTTGGCGGGTTCGCAACTTCCCTACGACTCCAAGAAGGATGTTTTCGTCGAGAGTAAGGTGAAGAACCTTGGCGAGGTCTCGGATATGGAGCCAGGCAAGTCCGGCAAGCTCAGCCTGAATTTGAAGGCCGGGTCCTATGTTCTCGCTTGCAATAAGCCGGGCCATTTGCATGCCGGCATGTGGACCAAATTCACGGTCACGCCGTAGGACCATGCTCTCCGTAAGGAAGACATGGAGGCCATGCTACAGGTCTGCCGCGGCGACGCGGGCGAAAAGGGCTCGCCTGGCGCCCTGACTGGCCGGCATTCATTCCGAGATGTGCGGACGATCCTCGATGCGCCTGTAAGGCGATCGAAGTACTCCAGGGCAAAATGCATGGGCGCGGCTGTTATAATCTTTTTGCGAAAAGATTATAACGAGGGCGCGATGAGGGAGATCGACCTCGTTGACCGCACAATGTTCGCTGAGCTGGACCAGCGGTGTCTTGACGCCACGTTCGAGGCCGAATTTTCAATCGGCGGCCGTTTCGTGACGGTCCTGTGAAGGGTCGCGCCTATTGGTACTTCTACTTGCGGCCGACGGAAGGTCGGCCGCAAGTACGTCGGTCCCCACGACGATCCGGAAATCACCAGGCGCGTAGGGGCCTTTCAGGACGTCAAGGACAGTCTTCGCGCCCGTCGCAAGCTCGGATCGACTCTAACCCGGACCGGAATGGCGTGCCCGTAGTTGTGCCGGCCCCGGAACGCTAAGCGGT
>JBBPYT010000418.1:0-10886 GCA_038199665.1 Hyphomicrobiales bacterium | reverse complement strand
CGTGAGGTCGCGAACAAGGAACTCATCCTCGACGAGCACGACGGTGTTGCTCGACCCTGTGTGAAGCTGCTGTGCCATATGAGCGGAACGACCTGGCGTGGCGCCAGTTCCAGTCAATTTTAGGTTTCGTATTAGCTATGCTTTATTCAGCGTAAAGGAGGGCCGGTCATCAAGGGGCCTTCAGGGCGGCGGGGGCGACCGCTCCTCCGGCGGAAGGGCAGCATCGGGATGCCGATTAGCCGCCTTGATTGCCTTGCGCTTCGCGGGCACATTGCCGGTCGGCCACGACAGGCGTGAGGATCGATGAAGGCGAAGTTTTTCCCCTGGCTGGACCGGGCCGGGCGCCTGTCCTGGCTCAAACTGATCGTGTTCGTCGGGCTCTTCCTTCCAGGGCTGTGGATCGCCCTCGAGCTCCAGCAGGGCTGGCTGGCGCCGAAGCCGGTTACCGAGGCCATCCGCGGCATAGGCCAGTGGACGGTGCGCTTCCTGCTGCTGTCCTTGCTGATCTCGACGCTGCGTCGCGTCGGGCAGTGGGGCAGGCTGATCGCCGTGCGCCGCATGCTGGGGCTCGCGGCCATGGCCTATGCGGTCGTTCATATTTCCCTCTACATCGTCGACCAGCATTACGATCTCGTCCATGTGGCGAGCGAGATCGTGCTGCGTTTATACCTGACGATCGGCTTCGTCGCGCTTCTCGGCCTCGTCGCGCTCGGCTCGACCTCCACCGACGCCATGATCCGGCGGCTCGGGGGCAAGCGCTGGAACCGACTGCACATGCTCGTCTACGCCATTGCGGCCCTGGGGCTGGTGCATTTCCTCCTGCAATCGAAGATCGACGTCACCGAACCCATTCTCATGGTCGGATTGTTCTTGCTCCTGATGGGACAGAGGGTGCTGCAAAGGTTCGACTTGGGCGACGATAGCGTCTGGCTTGCCGCGCTGGCGCTCGGGGCGGCCCTGCTGACGGCTTTCGTCGAGGCGGTCTGGTACCGGCTACGGAACGGCATCCCGCTCGATCAGGTGCTCGGCGCCAATCTCGATTTCGACAGTCCCCTTCGCTCCGCCTGGTGGGTGCTCGCAGCCGGCATTGGCCTCCTGGCGGTGCGGCTCGTTCGCGGCTTGTGGGCGCGCAAGCCGGTGGGCGGGCGGGAGAAGCTGAGCGCAGCGGAGTGAGACCCTGGCCTTCGCGACCGTCGAAGCCTGCTTGTTCGTACCTCAATAGTCGCGGGATCGGTCCACCACGTGGCCGAGCGGTTCGCCTCGTTCGTCCGCCCGGATCTGCGCCGCGATGAAGTCGGCGACCGCGTCGGGATTGGACACGGCAGCGTTGTGGGGCGTGATCGTGACGCGCGGGTGCCTCCACAAGGGCGAGTCGGCCGGCAGCGGTTCCGTTTCGAACACGTCGAGGGTGACGGCGTGCAGCGTACCGTCGTCGAGGCAGTGCAGGATGTCGGCTTCGATCTGCAGTCCGCCGCGGCCAGCGTTGAGGATGACGGGGCCGCCCAGATATCCGTCGCGGGCGAGCTTGCCGAAGAGCTGGGCATTCAGGATGCCCCGGGTGGCGGGCGTCAGCGGCAGCAGCACGACCAGGACCTGCGCGTGCGCCAGAAACGCGTCGAGTTCCTGTTCGCCCGCGAAGGTATGGAGGCCCGTGAGGGATTTGGGGGTCCGGCTCCATCCCGCAACATCGAAGCCCAGGACCCGCAGCTTGGACGCGGCATCCCTGCCAAGCACCCCGAGACCCATGACGCCGACCCGCACGTCCTTGGCGGCCGGCTGAAGCAGATCGTCGTCCCACAGCGCCTCGCCCTGCTGCCGCTCGTAGCGCCTGTCCTGGCGGTGGTGGCGCAGAACATGCAGCACGACCCATTCGCTCATCCGGGCCGTGAGGTCCGGGTCGACCACGCGGGCGAGCGGCACTTCGGGCAGCTGCGGATCAGCGACAAGGTGATCGACCCCCGCCCCGAGCGAGAAGACTGCCCGCAGCCCGGTGAATGGAGCCAGAGCGCCGTGCGGATGGCGCCACGCCGCGACATAGCGCACGCGAGCCGGGTCGATCGTGTCGCCGAGCGGAACCACGCTCCAGCCAGGCAGGCGGGTCCGGAAGGCCTCGACCCAAGGCTGGGCGGCTTTGTGGCCGCCCCCGACAGCGACGACAAGCGTTCGATCCGTTTCGCTCATTCCTTGAGTCTCGTCAAAGGCGCTCCAACACGGGCGAGCGGGTCGGCGGGGCCATGTCCTCGATTCGATACGCCGACCGTAGAGTGGCCGCGGCAGCCTCCGCCTCCGTCTCGGAGCGGGCGTGCACGGTCCCGAGCGGCGCGGTACCGTGCCCCGTGCCGACCTCGTCCCCGAGGGCAGCAAGCTGCGTGAAGCCGACGCGTGGATCGATCGCGCCGTCGAGGCGCGTCCGGCCGCCTCCGAGCGCCACCACGGCGAGCCCGATTCTGCGCGCGTCGACCTTGCCGACGAAGCCGGGGGTCGGCGCGAGGACGTCGCGGACGACAGGCGCGCGGGGAAGATGAAGGTCGGGCCGCTCGAGCAGATCGCGCGGCCCGCCCAAACTCGCCACCATGGCAGCAAAGCGCTCGGCCGCGGCGCCGCTCGTGAGCGCGCCTGCGATGAGACTTTCCCCTTCGGCTTCGTTTGCGGCCAAGCCGCCGAGGCTCAGCAAAGCGCCCCCGAGCGCCACGACTACGGCATGGACTCGCGTTTCCCGCTTCGCCTGCGTGAGATAGGCGAGTGCGTGGCGAACCTCGACCGCGTTGCCGGCCGCGCTCGCGAGCGCCTGATCCATGTCGGTGATGAGCGCCGCCGTCCGCAAGCCCGCGCCGCCCGCGACCTCGACCAGGCTTTTGGCCAAGGCGCGCGCTTCGTCAATGCTCGACATGAAGGCGCCCGATCCAGTCTTGACGTCCATGACCAGCCCGTCGAGCCCGGCCGCGCCCTTCTTGCCCAGGATCGATGCCGTGATGAGCGGGATCGATTCCACCGTCGCGGTCACGTCGCGAATGGCATAGAGCCGGCCGTCGGCGGGGGCGAGATCGGCCGTGGCGCCAACGATGGCGCAGCCGACTTCGGCAACCACATGTTGCAACTCGCCCAAGTCGAGCCTTGTGCGGTAGCCCGGAATGGACTCGAGCTTGTCGAGGGTTCCGCCGCTGTGGCCGAGGCCGCGCCCGGAGATCATGGGCACGAACGCCCCACACGCGGCAAGCGCGGGAGCCAGCATCAGGCTCACGTTGTCGCCGACCCCGCCCGTCGAATGCTTGTCCAGCACCGGGCCCGACAGACCGCAAGGCCGCCAATCGAGCACGCTGCCGGAGCGTGTCATGGCGCGCGTCAGCGCCGCGCATTCGTCGCCGTTCATGCCTCGAAAGAACACCGCCATGGCGAAAGCCGCAGCTTGCTCGCCGGTGACGATCCCGCCTGCGAAATCCCGGATGAACTCCTCGATCTCGGCTGCGCCGAGCACCAGGCCATCGCGCTTGCGACGGATGACTTCCTGCGGCAACCGCGTCCGGCTTTGGGATGAGGCGGGAGCCTCAAACATCCTCGCGTGCCCGGACGAAGGCGCGCAGGAGACGCTTCAGGGCCACGGATCCCGACAGGGCGGCGTTCTTGGTTTCCGAATGGGTGGGATTGCCGCCGCTGATTCCGGTGGCGAAATTGGTGATCACCGACAGGGCCGCGACCCGCAGACCAAGGCGACGCGCCAGGATCACCTCTGGCACGGTCGACATCCCGACGAGGTCGGCACCGAACAGCTTCGCGACCTTGACCTCCGCCGGCGTCTCGAAGGAGGGCCCGGAGAACCACATGTAAACGCCTTCGCGCAGGCCGGCGGTTCCGGCGCTGGCCCCGGCGCGCCGCAGACGGGCGCGCAGGCGCCGGTCGTAGGCGTCGACGAGCGGCACGAAGCGGCTGTCGGTCCCGGTGCCGATCAGCGGATTGATGCCCGAGAAGTTGATATGATCGCTGATCATGGCGATGCTGCCCGGATACCAATCGAGATGCATGGACCCGGCGGAATTCGTCAGGACCAGGATCTGAGCACCGAGGAGCGCCAGAGTTTCGAGTGGGGCTTCCATGGCGGCCGCGTTGCCGGTCTCGTAGTAATGGGCGCGACCCTGCATGATGGCGACGCGCGTTCCCTCCCAGGAGCCGATCACCAACCGCCCTTCGTGGCCCGAAACGCTGCCTTGCGGAAAGCCGGGAAGGTCGGCGTAGGGCACGGTGACGGGCTGCTCGACCGCGTCCGCGATGGAGCCGAGCCCAGTGCCGAGGACGATCGCGATCTCCACCGGCTCGGCGGCGCCGCGGGCCTGCAGGATTTCGAGGGCGAGATCGCTATTGCTCATGGCCAATGCTCTGGATTCTTTTCACCCGAAGATGATCCGGTCCGAACGAGTGAGGCAGAAGGTCCGCGAGTTTGAAGCTGGCACGGGGACCCTCCGGGCCGGCGATATGCACCGGCGTATCGGGTTGGGCAAATTCGCGGATGCGCTGGCGGCACGCGCCGCAGGGCGTCACCAACGCCTCTCCATCGCCGATCACCAGAATGGCCGAGATTTCCCGTTCCCCGGCCGTCACCATGGCCGAAATGGCCGAGGCTTCGGCGCATGAGCTGACCGGGAAGGCGGCGTTCTCGACATTGCAGCCGCTGAACACGACCCCCGAGGAGGTCGCGACCGCGGCGCCGACCTTGAAACACGAATAGGGCGCGTAGGCGCGAGTCTGTGCGCTGCGTGCGGCGCCGAACAGGTCTTCGATGGCAGTCATTAGCGCTCCTTGGCGTAGGGAATCCCGGACGCCTTGGGTGGGATGGCGCGGCCGATGAAGCCCGCCAGGAGAACTACGGTCAAGAGGTAGGGCAAGGCCTGGATGGCCTGCACCGGCACTTCGCCGAGGCCGGGGACGACGACGCCCTGGAGCCGGATCGCCGCCGCGTCCAGAAAGCCGAAGAGCAGGCATGTGGCCAAGGCCGGCCAGGGGCGCCAATTGGCGAACACCAGCGCCGCCAAAGCGATGAAGCCCTTGCCGGCCGACATCTGCGGCTGAAAGCCGGCCGCCTGGGCCACCGAAAGGTAAGTACCAGCAAAGCCACAGAGGACACCGCAGATCACGACACCGCCGTAACGCAGGCCTCGCACCGACAGGCCCGCCGTGTCGACCGCGGCAGGGTTCTCGCCCGCGGCCCGCATACGAAGGCCGAACCGCGTCCGGTAAAGCGCAAAAGCGGTCAGCGGCACCGAAACAAGAGCCAAATAGGTGAGGACGGTGTGGCCCGATACCAGATTGCGGTAGAACGGACCGAGGATCGGAACGCCGCCGAGGCTCTCGACGCCCGGCCAGACCAGGCCTTCGAAGCGCGATGCCGCGGTCTCCAACGGGGGGGTCCGTCCGCCCTCTCCGAACCAGGCATGGCCGACCGTCGCGGTGAGACCGGCCGCGATCATGTTGACCGCTGCTCCGGACACGATCTGGTTGCCGCGACCGTCGATGGAGGCGAAGCCGTGCGCCAACCCGAGCAGCACGGAGGCCACGATCCCCGCCCCCAAGCCGATCCAGGCGCTGCCCGTCTCATAGGCCGCGACCGCGGACGCGAACGCCGCGACCAGCATCTTGCCTTCAAGGCCAATGTCGACAATACCCGAGCGTTCAGACCACAGGCCGGCGATACAGGCGAAGACCAACGGGACGGCGAGCCGGAGGCTCGAGGCCAGGATCAGAGCGGCGGTGGTAGCGACATCCTCCATCAGGGTGCCCTGTTCCGGGGCTCTGCCGAGGCCGGCTCCGCGGCGACCGTCCCCATCGGGAAGTGCGGAGGCCGCTTCGGACGCAACGAAAACGCCTGCGCCAGCCCACGGCGGAACAAGCCTTCCAGCGCGCCAGCGAAGAACACCACGAGACCCTGGATCACCACGATCATGTCGCGCGTGATCTTTGGCTGGTCGAACGCCAGTTCCGCGCCTCCCTGGTAGAGCATGCCGAACAGCAGGCTGGCCAGCACCACCCCGACCGGGTGGCCTCGCCCCATCAGCGCGACCGCGATGCCCACGAAACCGTAGCCCGAGGTGAAATCGAGCAGCAGGCGATTCTGTACGCCCATGATTTCGTTGACCGCGACCCCGCCCGCCAGCGCTCCCGACAGCGCCATGGTCAGGATCACGATCCGAGCCGGCGAAATGCCGCCGTAGACCGCTGCCGAAGGATTGGCCCCGACGGTTCGGATCTCGTATCCGGTGCGGGTCCGCCACACGAATACCCAGACGGCGGCAGCGCAAAGCAGCGCCAGGACGAACGACAGGTTGAGCGGGGTAACGGCCGTGTCGACGCCGACGGCAGCCAGCATGGCGTGGACGGACGGGATCGTGGCTGCCGGCGGAAACGCAGCCGTTTCGGCCTGCATGGAGCCCGGCGCGCGCAGGGTGTTGACGAGCAGATAGGCCATCAGGGTCGACGACAGCCAGTTGAACATGATGGTCGTGATGACGATGTGGCTCCCCCGTTTGGCCTGCAGCACGCCGGGGATGAAGGCCCACAGCGCACCGAAGAGAGCCGCGCCCGCGATCCCCAAGGGGATCAGGAGCCAGGACGGCAGGCCGCCCCCGTGCAGGCACACGAGGGCCGCGCCGAGCCCGCCGAGATAGGCCTGTCCTTCCGCGCCGATGTTGAACAGGCCGGCCTGGAACGCCAGGGCAACCGCCAGGCCCGTGAAGATGAAGTCGGTGGCATAATAGAGGGTGAAGCCGATCGCCTCGCCGCTGCCCAGACTGCCTTCGACGAGCGAACGAGTGGCTGCCCAGGGATCGATGCCGATCGCCGCCACCACCAAACCGCCGACCACGAAGGCGGTGGCGACGCTGACGAGCGGCACGAGCAGGAGGTCGGCCCAGCGGGGCAGCGGACGAGCCGTGTTCACGAAGGCAAGGTCAGGGAGCCTGCCGCATCGAGCGGAAAGCCGGGGTTGAAGGCCACCTCCCAGATGTGCCCGTCGGGGTCGGAGAAATAGCCCGAATAGCCGCCCCAGAACACCTTTTCGGGCCGCTTCAGCGGCGTCGCGCCGGCCTCGACCGCGGCGGCGAAGAGCGCATCGACGGCTTCGACGTTGCGGCAATTGTGCGCCAAAGCGATGCCCGAGAACCCGGCGGGGGAATCCGCGAGCCGCGCATCCTCGGCCAAGAGGCGACGCGGGTAGAGCGCGAAAGCCAGGCCGTTCAGCTGGAAGAACACGACATCGCCCTGGCTTGCGCCCGATGCCGTCCAGCCTAGCCTTTCGTAGAAGGCCCGGGCGATCGGAACCGAAGCGACGCCGAGCGTGACGAGCGAAAGCCGCTGCTCCATCACGCGGCCTGATCGTTGACGCCGGCCATGAGCAGGCCGAGGTCGCGCACGAAGGCGGCATTGTCGGCGGCGGCGCGCGGCGGGCGGCGAGTGCCGGTGATCCGGCCGCCGCACATGACCAGAATGACGTCGCCGAGCGCCATGACCTCGTCGAGTTCGACCGACACCAAGAGGATGGCCTTGCCCTCGTCGCGTAGAGCCACGAGCCGGCGGTGGATGAACTCGATCGCGCCGATGTCGACGCCGCGGGTCGGCTGGCCGGCCAACACGACCTTGGGCTCACGTTCCATTTCGCGGGCCAGCACGATTTTCTGCTGGTTGCCGCCGGAGAAATTCGCGGTCTTCAGCCGTGGCGCGGGAGGGCGAATGTCGTAGGCCGCCATCTTGCGCGCGAGATCGTCGATCACGGCGCGGCGGCTCAGGAACGGCCCGGTCCCATAAGCCGGATCGCGATGAATTCCCAGAATGGCGCTTTCGCAAGCTTCGAACTCCGTAACGAGTCCGACCCGATGGCGGTCCTCCGGCACATGGATGACGCCCAGCGCCCGGATGGCTTTCGGGTTGCGGGCCGCCGCCGGCACTTCGATGCCGTCGATGAGGATCTGTCCAGAGACGATCGGCCGCATGCCGGCCAGGGCTTCGAGCAGCTCGGACTGGCCGTTGCCGGCAACGCCGGCGAGCCCGGCGATCTCACCCGCCCGCAGGCAGAAGGACACGTCGTTGACGACCGGGATGCCGTCCTGGTCCAGCACCACGAGGTTTTGCGCTTCGAGTCGCGGCTGCCCCGGTCGGCAGCTTTCCTTGCTGACCGTCAGGGAAACGCGACGGCCCACCATGGCGTCGGCCAGAGCCGTGGGTGAGGTTGCGGCGGTGTCGACGGTTTCGACGATCTCGCCGCGGCGCATGACGGAGACCCGATCGGTGACGGCCATGACCTCCCTGAGCTTGTGGGTGATCAGGATCACCGTCTTGCCCTCGGCCTTGAGCTTGCGAAGCATGACGAAAAGTCCGTCGGCCTCGGGAGGCGTCAGCACCGCCGTGGGCTCGTCGAGGATGAGGATGTTGGCGCCGCGCAGCAGAGCCTTGACGATCTCGACACGCTGGCGGAGCCCGACTCCGAGTTCCCCGACGCGGGCATCCGGATCGACGCCGAGCCCGTAGTCGCGGGCGAGTTCGGCGAGGCGCCCCCGGATGGCTCCCGCCCCCTTGCGCAGCAGCGGGCCGCCTTCCGCCCCCAGCATCACGTTTTCGAGGACGCTCAACGTATCGACCAGCATGAAATGCTGATGCACCATGCCGATGCCGAGGGAGATGCTGTCGCGCGAAGACGCGATACGGACGGGTCTGCCGGCGACCCGGATTTCCCCGCCGTCGGCTTCGTAGAAGCCATAGACGATCGACATCAGGGTCGATTTGCCGGCGCCGTTCTCCCCTACGATGCCGTGAATGGACCCCGCCGCAACCGCCAGATTCACGTCGCGGTTGGCGTGGACCGGGCCGAAGCGTTTTTCGATGCCGACCAGTTCAAGGACGGGCGAGGGTTCCATGGGGCTTCACGCCGAAGGGCTCAGCCCGGGCACTTGTTGTCGGCCATGTAGTCGTGCACTTCGATCTTCCCCGAAACGATATCGGCCGAAGCCGCATCGGCCGCGGATTTCATATCGGGCGTGACCAGGTCCTTGTTGTACTGGTCCATCGCAAAGCCGACGCCGTTCTCCTTGAGGCCGAGCACCGAAATGCCCGGCTTCCAGGTCCCCGCCTTGGCGTCCGAGAAGCTCTTGTAGACCGCGTTGTCGACGCGTTTCAGCATCGAGGTCAGGACCTTGCCGGGGAACAGGCCATCCTGATCCGAGTCGACCCCGATGCCGAGCTTGTTGGCGTCGGCGGCGGCGCGCAGCACGCCGACGCCGGTCGCCCCGGCCGCATGATAGACGACGTCGGCGCCGCGATCGATCTGCGACTTGGCGAGCTCACCGCCCTTGACGGGGTCGGTCCAGGCCGCGCCGGTGGTACCCGTCATGTTCTGCAGCACCTCGGCTTTGGGATTGGCGTATTTCACGCCCTGCACATAGCCGCAGGCGAACTTGCGGATCAGCGGGATATCCATGCCGCCGACAAAGCCCACCTTGCCGGTCTTCGACGCCTTGG
Source organism: Hyphomicrobiales bacterium (assembly GCA_038199665.1). Lineage (GTDB taxonomy): Bacteria > Pseudomonadota > Alphaproteobacteria > Rhizobiales > Beijerinckiaceae > Lichenihabitans. Next base: position 1,391 of record JBBPYT010000418.1, on the reverse strand, counting down.
CGGCCATCAGCCCGACCAAAAAGGAGCCTTCCTGCTCCTTGAACACGACCGATTGAACGTTGGGCTTGTCGACCACCATGTCGACGATGCCGAATTTGGTGTTGGGGAATTCGGCCGCCACCTTCTCCATGGCGCTGGCCTGGCTGAACCCGATGGCGATGATGGGGCTGAAGCCGTCGCGGGCGAATTTGCGCATCGCCTGTTCGCGCTGCGTGTCGTTCTGGATTTCAAAGTCGCGGAAATCGACGCCGGTGTCTTCCTTGAACTTTTCGGCGCCATGGAAGGCGCCCTCGTTGAACGACTTATCGAACTTGCCGCCGATGTCGTAGATCAGCGCCGGCTTGAGATCGGCGGCAAAACCGGCGGTGGATAAAGCCGCGAAGAGGCCCGCGCCAAGAATCGTCGAATGAAAGCCTGTGCGCGCCATTTTCCTTGCCTCCCTTGCGTGAGCGATGCCCTCGCCTTCGGGAACTCAGCATGGCACGGGCGAGGCCCGGAGGAAAAGGGGCATCGTTGATCATTCGAGTTGTATGGCCTGACGGCTAGGCCCGCAGGCCACTTCGGGCAATGTCCGAGAACTGTATTGACATTGTCATTACGGTCGTCTCCCCGCACCTACTTCGTGCCGAACATGCGGTCGCCGGCGTCTCCCAGGCCCGGCACGATGTAGCCGTGCTCGTTGAGCCTTTCGTCGACGGCCGCGGTCCAAATGGTCACGTCGGGATGCGCCGCATTGAGCCTGGCGATCCCCTCCGGAGCCGCCAGCAGGCAGACGAAGCGGATCTCGCGGGCACCCCGCTGTTTCAGCAATTCGATCGCCGCGACGGCCGAATTGGCGGTGGCCAGCATGGGGTCCATGACGATCGTCAGGCGCTCGTCGATGTCGGTCGGCGCCTTGAAATAATATTCGACGGCTTGCAGCGTGGCGGGGTCGCGGTAAAGGCCGATATGGGCGACGCGCGCCGAGGGCACGAGGTCGAGCATGCCGTCGAGAAAGCCGACGCCGGCGCGCAGGATCGGCGCGAAGACCAGCTTCTTGCCGGCGATCAGAGGGGCCATCATTTTCGTGAGGGGGGTTTCGATCTCGACGAGCTCGGTCGGCAGGTCGCGCGTCACCTCGTAGCAGAGCAGCATGCCGATCTCGTTCAGCAGCTGGCGGAAGCCCTTGGTCGAGCGCGTCGCGGTGCGCATCAGCGTCAGCTTGTGCTGCACCAGCGGATGGTCCACGACGAAAACATTGTCCATGCTGATCCCCTGCGGCGCTCTGCAGCTATTCTCCTGCGGCGAGGCGGCCCTACCATGAAGCGACACGTTCGCGAAACCGCCACTGTCGCGCGCACGGGGACATAGAACGGCCCCCGTGATAGGAGATTCTCGGCTCAGGCTGCGGG
>JBBPYT010000417.1:0-3539 GCA_038199665.1 Hyphomicrobiales bacterium | reverse complement strand
TTGGGGTTTCCAGGTCCAGTTCGTGGGCGTGTTCGCCCTCGCTTCTTTCGGCATGATCTGCTTCGCGCGAGCACTCTCGGAGCAGCGCCGCAGCCGGTCCGGACTGTCCTGGCTCGCGGGCGCCTATGTGGCGGCGTTCGCCGCGACCTTCAGCATGGCCAACGGCATGCTGGCCGGACTCGTGATGGTTGCCCTGGCGTTCGCATCGCGGGCCACGTGGCGCGTGACCATGACGACCTGCGCCGTCGCCGCCGCCTTGATCGGAAGCTACAGCTATGGGCTGGAGCTTCCGACCAACCGCACGCCGCCCGCCGATGCCATCCTGCATCATTTCGGCAAGATCGTTCCCTTTACGGCGATCTATATCGGCAATTTGCTCGGCCCGAGCGTGTCCGCTTGCCGTCCGCTGGGCTTCTGCGGCATTGCGATCCTGATCCTGGCCGCAGTCAGGAGCTTCTTGGGGCGCGATGCGACGCCAGCGAGGTTAGCTCCCTTCGGCATCATGCTGTTCTGCGTCGGAAGCGGCTTCGTGACCGCCGTGGGCCGGTTCGATTTCGGCATGGGCCAGGCCCTGGCGGGCCGGTACCTGGCCGGAAGCACCCTGTTCTGGGCCGCGGCGCTCATCTATGGCTGGTCGGTTGCGGCAGACCTGCGGCGACCGGTGCTCCTCGAAGGCGCGGTTGTACTGTTCGGCGCCGTCCTGCTGTTCGGCGCCCTACAGGCCCAACGTGCGGTGAAGGCGGCGATCGAAGACTGGTCGTACAAGCAGGCCCAAAGCGCCGACATGCTGCTGAGCGGTTTGACGGAAGGCGAGGCGCTCATGAACAATCACGATGAAGTCGGTACCATCCATAGGGAGGCTGCCTTTCTCAAGGAACAGCATCTATCCCTCTATCGGGGACCGGACGGGGAGCTTGACCGACAACCCATCGCGCAGGCCGGGCGGATCGTCGACCGGTCGGCCTGCCAAGGCGCGATTAACCTCGCAGTGGGCGCGCCCGAAATCGGGCCGAGAGGCGTCGACGTTTCCGGCTATGCCTGGGCTTTGCACCATCTTCAGCTTACAGGCCGCATCTATCTGGTGGACGATCGGAACACGATCGTCGGTTTCGCCTCCCCGAACGGCGCGACGAAGGATCGTTCCGCTTGGCACGGCGTTGCGGTGGGCACCCCTGGCACTCGGCTCGAAGCCTTCGCCCGCCTGAGCGGCGGAAGACTGTGCGACCTCGGCGGAGCTACAGTCTCGACCCGCTTGCCGCCCCCGCCGTGAAGCGGGCCGGAGCCGGTCCGCCCGGTCAAGGCGTGTTCGGATTGGGCGGGCTCAGCCCCAGCGTTTCCTTCTGCCATTCGGAATAGGGTCCGAATTTGACCACTACTGCGCTGTCGACGACGCGAATGGAGCCGGCCCGAGGCCAGGACGGCATGGCCTCGACCTCCCTGTTCACGGCCCGACGCTGCTCGGGTGTGATAACCTCGAAGTCGAACCGCCCCAACGTTTTGAGAAAGGGCAGAATGCGCTCAGGATTGCCGCCATCCCAACCGAAGAAAGATGCGCCCATCGTACTGCCGGCCCCGACATTGGGGATTTGATCCGAGGCCGGCCAATCGTGGAAGCCAGCGAACTCTACCGGAATAGGCCGTTGCGTCGGAAGATCAGCGAGGGCGTCGATTCGGCTCAAGATCTGCTCGCCGAGAGCCCGGTCGTCGAGCCAGGCGATGTAGCTGCCGTAATAGAGTCGCGTGCCAATTTCCGCAAAGGCCAGAAAGCAAAGCGCGCTCGCGACCGCGAGAACCCACCGCGCCGGCCGCCAGTCGAGCTGGGAGGCGCAGAACACCACACCCGCGATGGCGATAGGGGTTCCGAGGAGCGTTCTATAGGGCAAGACGCCCTGGTTGACGATGCACACGATGACAGAAAGCACCACGGCGGCGGCAATCAGGGCGACGGAAAGGCCGAAATCCAGGAGAGTATGTCGCACCCTGGCTCTTGACGCCGGGGCAAGCAGACAGGCCAGCGCGATGGTTACCGTGTAGATCTTGCAGGAATTGATGAAGGGACCGCCTCTGCCGGACAGTATCGGCAGTGAAAACAAGAGAGTTTGCTTCAATGCCTCCTTCGGAAACCGTTTAAGATAGTCGAAGTCGAAATAGCTGTCGATATAGGACACCGATAAACCGAGTACCCTAAAGCTCGCCTGCGTGATCTCATGATTGAGAAGCTCGGCAAGGCCCATGGACCCGCCGAAGAGCAGAAAAAGCTTGACGGTATTCGAGATGCCCCGCTCCGACAGCCCGAGCGCCGCGTAGACCAGGAAAGCCGTACACGGATAAAGCGCGATCGGCTGGTAGATCCCGAATGCGAAGGTGAATTGCGATACACTCAGAAGGAATCCAACTAGCGAGCGTCGAGTGACACTATAGAGCCCGATCGCGGTGAGGAGAATGCCGGTGCTCACCGAATAGGAGATCACCGAAAAGGAAAAGAGCTGGAACAGCGTAGGATACGCCAATGCGAATGGCGCCGCCACATAATGGGGCCATCCGATATTACCGTTCCAGAGATAGGCGGTGACGGCGTATGCGGCGGCGAGAGTGGCACAAGCGATGAGAATGGGTACGACCGGAATGCTGGCGTAAGGAACGAAGTATTTTGCCAATACAAAGGCTGCCCAACGCCCACTCCCGAAGAATTCTACAGGATTAGGCGAGAAAGTTGCAACTTCGGCATCGATCGAGAACGGATATGCGAACAGGTCGAATGCATTCGCGATGAGGGTCAGTACCAGGCCGAAGACGATAAGCCGCAGCAGCGGATGGCGGTGTTGTTCGGGTATCGCGAGCGTGGCCCATGTATGTTGAAGTGTACTGGAGAAATAGGCCACTGCTTCGCTTCCATCGAGGTCGGGGGTATCGTTTGGAAGCTGTATCACGTCGCCGCGACGGGTGAAAAGGCCTGCAAGGAGCGCCCTGGGGTGCTGGCAGCGCCTCCCCCGCTCCCGGCTTAGCGCTTTGGCGGAGCCAAAAGGATCAAGGTGGTCCGGCCTCTATCTCGGCTCTCGATTCGAGGCACGGCTTCCCTCGCCGAAGGCCAGCTCCTCGCAAGCTTGACAGAACGGGTCACGAGCCGCAAAGGGCGCCCTTGGATCGGAGAAGATCAGCACAATGGCAAGAGCCGTCATTCTGGCCGGCGGACGGGGCACGCGTCTTCGCCCTTTCACGATCACGCTGCCGAAGCCGCTGATGCCGGTTGTCGATCAGCCGATCCTCGAGATCATCATACGTCAACTTGCGTCGCAGGGATTTGAGCGCATCACTCTGGCGGTCAATCATCAGGCGGAACTCCTGAAAGCCTATTTCGGCGACGGCAGCCGGTGGAACGTGCAGGTCGACTATTCGCTCGAGATCGAGCCGCTCGGCACGATGGGGCCGCTGCGCCTCATCCGCGACTTGCCCGAGCATTTCCTCGTGATGAACGGGGATATCCTGTCCGATATTCGGTACGGGTCTTTGCTCGCCCGCCACCGGGCCGAAGATCGCCT
>JBBPYT010000416.1:0-10615 GCA_038199665.1 Hyphomicrobiales bacterium | reverse complement strand
CTCGGCTTCGAGGTGATGCAGAAGATGGGTTCCGGCGCCGCGTTCATTTCGGCCGGCGGCTATCACCACCATATCGGCCTCAACACCTGGGAGAGCCGTGGAGGACACCCCCCTGCTCCGGGGACCACAGGGCTGTTCCATGCGGCGATTCTTTATCCGACGCGGGCCGCGCTGGCCGATGCGCTGCGCCGATTGATGGCCGCCGACATTCAACTCGACGGTGCCAGCGACCACGGCGTGAGCGAGGCGCTTTACCTGCGCGACCCGGACCAGAACGGCGTCGAACTCTACTGGGACCGGCCCTCCGAGGACTGGCCGCGGGAAAGCGACGGCAGCCTCGCCATTTTCACCCGCAAGCTCGACCTGCAGGGTCTTTTGCAGGCCGCGTGAGCCGCGAAACCGATTGACGGCAGCGTTTAGTCGAATGTGCCATCCGGCGTCTGCGGGCCCGTGGAGGCACCGGTCAGCTTGCCTTCGAGCGCCGCGAGGCGACCGCGGAGCTGCTCGTTTTCGTCCCTGGCCAAAGCCGCCATTTCCCGAACGGCTTCGAACTCCTCCCGCGTGACGACATTCATGGAGGCCAGAAGACGCTCCAGCTGCGTTTTCATCGCAGTCTCGGCTTCACGGCGCACGCCATGCGCCATGCCGGCCGCGTCGGTGACGAGTCTCGCGAAGTCATCGAAAATGCGGCCGCGAGTCTGGGGCATGGAACCGATCCTTGAAGCCGAGCTTACTGCGAAATGGCGCCGTATGGGCTCGGGCGCAAGCCCTGGAGTCGAAACTGCCGCTCTTCGTTATTCGTCCTCGCCGAAACGCGTCGAAATGAGGACCGAAAGGGCTTGCATGACAGCCGCGGCGTCGGGGCCCTCGGCCGTGACGACGATGGTCGTGCCGCGCCCTGCGCCGAGCGTCAGGATTCCCATGATCGACTGGCCGCCGACGGTCTCGCCGCAACGGGACACTGTGACCACAGCATCGAAACCTTCGGCGCATTGCACGAATTTCGCCGTGGCCCGGGCGTGCAGGCCTTTGCGGTTCACGATGAGGAGTTCGCGCGTGATCTTTCCGGCCGCGTCCTCTTTCAGGCAAGATCCTGTTGCGGACGCACCGCCGTCCTCCCGGCTCATTTCCCGCTCAGCACCCGGCTCGCGATATTGATGTACTTTCGACCGGCATCCTGCGCCTGCGACACCGCGCTCTCAAGGTCCGCGCCGTCGCGAACCGAGGCGAGTTTGATGAGCATCGGCAAATTGATTCCCGCCACGACTTCGACCTGCGAACCGTTCATCACCGATATCGCAAGATTCGACGGCGTCCCCCCGAACATGTCGGTCAGAAGCACGACTCCATTGCCCGAATCGACGGTCGCGACGGCGGCGACGATATCCTGGCGGCGCTGCTCCATGTCGTCCTCGGGGCCGATGCTGATCGTTTCGATGTCCTTCTGGGGACCGACCACATGCTCCAAGGCGGCGCGAAATTCCGTCGCAAGGTGGCCGTGGGTCACGAGCACCATACCGATCATTGCAAGCTACCGCCCATGCTGGCTTTGCCGGAATCCGCCCGCTTGTCCTGCCGTATCCGGCGCAATTTTGTGCATCGCGGCGAAATAGGCAAGCAAAATAAGGCCCCGGTCATGAACCCGGCCTGAACATTTGGCAATACTCGCGAACGCGATGTGCGTTGTCCAGCATCGGCGCATTCGGCAGCAACGTCAATTTCGGAAACACCAGATCCATCAAAGTCGTGCGGAGCTCTTCGGGCTCGGGCAAGCGCGGAGCCGGTCCGCCGTCGGCCACCCCCGTGAAGAAATCCGCGATCAGCCGGATCACGCAAGCGGGCTCGTGCTCGACCGGAACGATGCCGATACCGCGCCGCTCCGCCCTCCCCGCGGTGCGGGGATGAGGGCGTGCGACAAGGCGGCCGCCGAAGGCCTGCAACGAGACCGTATCGTCCGCGACGAGACGGCTGAAGCACCCCGCACGACGGCTGTCGGCCACAAGGGCTAAGGCGAGCGAGGTCTTCCCGGCGCCGGCCGGGCCTCGGATGAGGATGCCGGCTTCCCCGACCACGACGGCGCTGGCGTGAACCCAAACGACGGGACCGCCGTCACGCTCCGTCATCGTCCGTTCATCGGCAACCAGACCGTGAACCGCGCGCCGAGCACCCGTTCTTCGGCCGATTCGCTTCCATGGCGGTCGGGTTGGAGATCCCCCGCATCGCGCGGCTGAAGCCGGTTTGCAGCCCAGATCCGGCCGCCGTGCGCCTCGATGATCTGCCGCGAGATCGATAGTCCGAGCCCCGAATTCTGTCCGAATCCCTGCCCGGGCCGGTCGGTGTAGAAGCGTTCGAAGATGCGTTCGACGGCGTGGGCCGGTATGCCGGGACCATCGTCGTCGACGACGGTCTCTACGCCGAGCTCGCCGTTTTCGTCGTCACGCCGAGCCCGGCGAAGCGTGACCCGCACGACGCCGCCCGGCGCCGAAAAGGAGCGCGCATTGTCGATCAGGTTGTTGAAGACCTGCCCGAGCCTCGAATCATGACCCTCGACCGTATAGCCGTTCGCAGCGGCATTGCCGTCCCCCTCGAGCGGCGCGACGGCAAGGTCGAAGGTGACGCCGTCGCCGGGTTCGACCTCGTTGGCGACCGCGACAACGGCCCGCAGGAGAGCCGCAAGATCCACCTTGGCCGTTTTGCCGCGGGCCAGTTCCGCGTCGAGCCGCGACGCATCCGAAATATCGCTGATAAGCCGGTCGAGCCGGCGGATGTCGTGCTGGATGACGGACATCAATCGTTCGCGCGATTCTTCCGAACGGATGCGTGGCAAGGTTTCAACGGCGCTGCGCAGCGAGGTCAATGGGTTCTTGAGTTCGTGCGCCACATCGGCCGCGAAGCTTTCAATGGCTTCCATCCTCGAATAGAGGGTCTGCGTCATATCGCGGAGCGCACTCGACAAATGGCCGATCTCGTCGGCGCGCGACGTGAAATCGGGAATCTCCTCGCGCGAATTCACCCCCCGCCGCACTCGTTCGGCCGCCTCCGCCAGGCGTCGCATCGGCCCCGCGATGGTTCCAGCCAGAAACAGCGACAGAACGAACATGACGGCCGCCGCGACCAGAAACACGCGAAAGATCGCCCATCGTTCGGAGGCGATGATCTTGTCGATGTCGCCCCCCTGGGTCGACAACAGGAGAGCGCCGCGCACGGTTCGGAAATATTGGATCGGAACCGCCACCGACACGATGGTCTCGCCCTTGGCGTTGACGCGCACGATCGACTGGCTCGCCCCGGTGAGCGCCCGCGTCACTTCCGGATATTTTCCGCTGACGCTGCTTTGCCGGTCATCGGTCAGCGGAACTTCGGTCCGGCCGAAGCGCCGCTTCACTTCGCTCCAGGTTCGCTCGATCAAAGTCCGGTCCGCAGCGTCCGCCGGTGGCGGCAGCTCGGATCGCTGAATGCTGCCGCGCAGCGACAGCGCCCGCGAATCGAGCAGCATGTCGCCTTCCTTGTCGTAGATTCGCGCCCGCGTTCGCGTCGGGGACACAAGCCGACGCAGAACCGGTCCGACACGTTCCGGATTGATGGAGAATTCGAGGGCGGAACTGTCCTCCTCCTGCGCTCCCGTGCTCTGACCGGGAGTGAGTTGCAGCAGCTTTTCCGGGTCGACCGTGATCGCGTCGGTGGCGACTGTCGCCGACGCCGAAATCGCCGCGGCGATGATCTCGCCCTGCGTTTGCAGGCTCTGCACGCGCGCGTCGATCAGCCCTTCGCGGAATTGGTTGATGTAGAGGAACAGCAGCAGCAGGGCGACGAGGCCGCCGAGATTCAGCACCACGATGCGGCGCGTCAGCGACGACGACAACCTGATCGTTACGCTGCGGACGAAGTGTCTCAGGCGCAATCCGAGAGAGCGTCGCATACGCCGCGGCCGGCCTCGCCCACCGATCCGCGCCGTTCTTTCGTGTCTGGTCTCGACAGTCATCTGGTTCGGCACAGCGCGAGCGAAAGTTGCCCGTCAGAGGCTCAAGCTTCCTTGAACCGATAGCCGACGCCGTAGAGCGTTTCGATCATTTCGAACTCGTCGTCCACCACCTTGAACTTCTTCCGCAGCCGCTTGATGTGGCTGTCGATCGTACGGTCGTCGACATAAACCTGATCGTCGTAGGCCGCATCCATCAGAGCATTGCGGCTCTTCACCACCCCAGGGCGGGTTGCGAGGGCCTGCAGGATCAGGAACTCGGTCACGGTCAGCGTCACCGGCTCGTTCTTCCAGGTGCACGTATGGCGCTCGGGATCCATCTTCAAGTTGCCGCGCTCGAGGAGCTTGGCCTCCGATTCCTTCTGCGCCGCGGCTTCCTTGGGGTTGGCCCGACGCAGGATCGCCTTGACGCGCTCGACCAGCAGCCGTTGCGAGAACGGCTTCCGGATGAAGTCGTCGGCACCCATCTTGAGGCCGAACAACTCGTCGATCTCCTCGTCCTTGGAGGTGAGAAAGATCACCGGGAGATCGGATTTCTGCCGCAGGCGGCGCAGCAGCTCCATCCCGTCCATGCGCGGCATCTTGATGTCGAAGATGGCAAGGTCGGGAGGGTTGGTCTTCAGACCGTCGAGCGCCGCGGCGCCGTCGGTGTAGGTTTGAACCCGGTAGCCTTCCGCTTCGAGCGTCAGGGACACCGAGGTAAGAATGTTGCGATCGTCGTCAACCAGAGCTATGGCCGGCATAAGGCTTTCCGAAATCTGTTTACGCGCCGACCGTGTGGTGGCCGAAGCAGGATGCCTTTCGGCAGCGGGACAGTTGCGGCCATACTAGGCCGAAATGTGACCGCATGCGAGCTTCGTGATTGACAGTGGCGGAAAAACATCAATCCCGGCAGTATGCCGGCATCGCTTTCGCACTATCCCCGGCTTTCCGATCGTGGCGCGCCATCGCGGTCAAGACTCGCTTCTCGACTCGCATCCCGCCCGAAGTTGCGATAGCGAAATGTCGGGCGACCGCATCGGTCGGAGAGATTGATGACGTCAGAAAACGACCTCGCGCGTCTGCGCGAAAAATACTCGTACGGGAGCGGCGCCAAGATCCATGATCCGGAATTTGCCCGCGTCGGGGCAACGCAATTCAAAGGCGACGTCAGACTCTGGCCGTTCAGCAATCCCGCCACGTTCTTCGGGGCGCCGTTTCGGCCGGACGCGTCCGGCCTGCCCGACTTCGGCGGGCTGCAGGCTGCGCTCGTCGGCGTCCCCATGGACCTCGGTGTCACCAACCGGGCCGGAGCCAGGCTAGGGCCAAGGGCCGTGCGCGCCGTGGAGCGGATCGGGCCATACGAACATGTGCTGAGGAGGGTGCCCTTGGCCGAAGTGCGCATCGCCGATGTGGGCGACGTCCCGATGCAGTCGCGTTTTTCGCTCGACCAATGCCACGCCGACATCGAGGCGTTCTACCGCAGGATGGTCCGCGCCGGGGTCGTGCCGCTGTCGGTCGGCGGCGATCATTCTATCACCGGCTCCATCCTGAAGGCGGTCGGGGCCGAGCGCCCGGTCGGCATGATTCATATCGACGCGCATTGCGACACGTCGGGGATGTACGAGGGGTCCAAATTCCACCATGGCGGCCCTTTTCGGCTGGCTGTCCTCGACGGGGTGCTCGATCCGCGGCGCACGATCCAGATCGGCATCCGCGGCGGGGCCGAATATCTTTGGGAATTCTCCTACGACAGCGGCATGACCGTGATCCATGCCGAGGATGTGCCTCGGCTCGGCATCCCGGCCATCGTCGACCGGGCCCGCGCGGTTGCGGGCGACGGCCCTGTGTACGTGTCCTTCGACGTCGATAGTCTCGACCCGGGCTTCGCTCCCGGAACGGGCACGCCCGAGGTCGGCGGCCTGACGCCTCGCGAGGTGCTGGAGCTGTTGCGCGGCCTTGTGGGCCTCGACGTCGTCGGCGCAGACGTGGTCGAGGTCGCGCCGCAATACGATGCCACGACGAACACCGCGCAATGCGCCGCGCAGATGCTGTTCACCTTGACCTCTCTCGCGGTCGACGCCATCGAACGCCGGACCGTAGCAGTCTAGTCGAGAACGGCGCCCATTCGGGTGCCCGCCTCGTGGTCAACCGTCGGGACGGGTCAGCCGTGCGGCATGCGGTCGAGATCGAGCAGAACTTTCTGCAGATCCTTGGACAGCTGACGCGCATCCGCCAGGGCGACGAAATCCGTCTCCTGATAGGGCCAGGACCTCGACCCGGCGAAAATGCGGATGCCCTTGGCGGTCATCACGGCATCGCCCCGCCGCAGCGTCCTATCTTCGAAGATCGAGACTCTCCCGGACCGAGCCGGCAGCTGAACGAGCCGGGTCAACTTGGCGACTTTCGGGCGATGCAGCTTCACGGTGAGCGGACGTTCGGCACGGGAGGAGGTCGCCGATCGCCCCAGCCCCTCGAGGGGATCGACAAAGGGCGTCTGCTGATAGTGTTGCGCCGCGGCAGGAGCCGATCCGGATTGCTCGCCACCGCCGAACATGGACGAGAAAAAGTCATGCACACCCGCGTCGTCACGCGCCGATGCGGTATGCGCGACGCCGAGAATGGCCGTGCCCGCAACCAAGGTGCGAACCACCTTGGCGGCCGACCATCGTCCCAGAGCACTGCGCATCTCGATCTCCCCAGATCCGTTCAACCGTGCCAAACCGCGTTCTTATCCGCCTGCGGGCGCCCTCGCCGCTCATCGCACTCCGCCTCAAAACGCCTATCGGGGCCATTCGGTTGCTGTCGCAGTCCCGTTGCTGTCGCGTTTCCCTGGTGATTCGTGGACTCGGTCACGGGAGCTCGTATCGCTTGACGGGCAGGCGCGCCGAACGGCGGCATTCGGTAGCGCTGTTCGGCTTTCGGCGATTTTCTTTTGTTTTTGAGCATCGGGCTGGTTATGTCCTTTTGCCATTTCGGCCACTCGTCGCGCGGCGTGACCGCGGCGAGCATCTCCATTTCGAGCTTCTCATGACGAAGACGACCGTTTTGGTTCTGGCCTTTGCCGGTGTCGCCATGCCGGCGCTGGGCGCCCCAGCCGCTCCGGCCTCGCAGGAGGAGGCGGACAGGCTGAAGGCCGTATTCGAACGCTACGTCGGCCATCCTGCTCAGGGCGAGGCCGGTGGCGTGACCGTCACCCCCGAAGGCCCGGGCTATCGGGCCAGTCTGGACGTCAGGCAACTGACGCGGGCCCTCGAAGGTTTCGGCATGACGGTCGAGCCGGCGACGTCGATCCTGGTCCTCACCCCCAACGACAACGGGACCTGGCGGATCACCAGCGACGTCTTCCCACCTTTGGTGATGCACTACGGCGGCCAGACCCTCGCCTTGAAGTCGAGCACCTACAAGTTCGACGGTACGTTCGACCCGAAGATCCCAGCGTTTTCCGACGGGTCGGCCACGCAGGACGGCACCACCTTCGACCAGGATGCGCCGACCCTGACGCAGCAGCGCCGGATCGGCCATACGACCGCTACGCAGAAGGCTGCCGCGGCGGAAAACGGCTCGGCCGCAGTCGATGCGCATTACGCCTTCTCCGATTTGAGCGACAAGATAACCATGCGGGTTCCGGCCCCGAAGGCGACCGTGGAGGTGGCCCCGACACAGCCGCCGACCGAAATCAGCTACACGGTGCCGAGCGGCACCGCCGATCTGTCGCTGGACAGGCTGCGCCTCAAGAACCTGCTCGACCTCTGGGCCTTTTTTGTCGCCCATCCCAACCAGGACAGCATCGCGGCGAGCCAAGACGAGCTGCGCGGCCTGCTGCGGTCGGCGCTTCCGCTGCTGGGCGGGCTGAAGCAGAGCGGTTCGATGAACGGGTTTTCGCTCACCACCCAGGTGGGGCCGTTTTCGGCCCGTCAACTGGCCGGCAGCCTCGACCTGACCGATCTGGCGGCCGCCGGCAAAGCCGCTCTGGGGCTCACCTTGGACGGATTGTCGGTCCCGAGCACCGATCTGCCGCCTTGGTCGGTGGGGTTCATCCCGACTGCGGTAGACCTCAAGCCGACATTGGTGGGCTTCCACTTCGATGAAGCCGCCAAGGAGGCGGTCGAGGATTTCGATCTCAAGGCGGGCGGCTTCACCCCGGCGCAGAGCGAGAAGATCGGCCATATCGCCTGGCCGGGCGACGACGGGCGGGTCACCCTGGCGCCGAGCCGCATCACCTCGGGCTTGCTGGACCTTCGCCTCGACGGAGAGGCCGCCATCCGTACCGTGCCGGCCGGACGCCTGACCGGACGCCTGACCGTCACCGGCACCGGCATCGACAAGGCGATCGCGACGCTGCAGTCGGCGGCCGGTACGGATGCGACCGCGGCCCAGATGCTGGCCCAGATCGTCGCTGCTAAGGACCTCGGCAAGCCGAATCCGGATGGAAGCTTCACGTGGGTGATCGAAGCGGCCGGCTCCGGTCCGCTGACCGTCAACGGCGTGCCGATGAAGTAGTGCGGATGCGGCGAGCCCAGCTGCCGCGGGTTTGGAACTCTGCCAGCTCGCTCCGCGGTGGAGGACGAGCAAGGCATAACCGCCCTCACTTGCCGTTCCGCCACCTTCTCCTGGCCATCGCGCGGTCACGCCATCACGGACATCAGCACCGCGGCCGCATCGCCGATATCGGCGCGTACCGATTGTGTAGCCTTGGCGACGTCACCTACCCTCAAGGCTTCGAGCAAGGCGCGATGATGGTCGTTCGAAACGACGAAGTTGCCCTGGTCGTGCAGCAGATTGAAGTACGGGCTGATCTGCAGCCACAGGCTCTCGATGATGCCGAGCATCACCTCGGAACCGCTGGCCCGATAGATCGCGAAGTGGAATTCCCGGTTGGCCCGCAGGTAGACCTTCCGGGACGCACGGTCGGGCGTGATGTTGTCCATCTCGACGATCAGTTCCTCAAGGCGCCCGATATCGGCCCTGCCGATGTTCGGGACAGCCCAGGATACCGCCAGGCCTTCGATCTCGGTCCTGGCGCGCTTGAGATCGCTCAAGCGATCCCGTGAGAGGTGCGGGATGCCGAGGCTGCGTCCCGCCACAACCGTCAGCGCCTTCTCGGCCGTCAGCCGCAGGATGGCTTCGCGCACCGGCATGGCGCTGACCCCAAAAGCATCGGCCAGCCATTGGATGGTGATCGATTGGCCAGGCGCCAGTTCCCCGTTGAGGATCAGTTCCCTGGCCTGACGATAAACGTCGTCCTGCATCGTGGCCCGCTGCACGCGGACCACCGAAAGCGGCGCCCTGTTCCTGACTTCACTCATTCTAACGTCCCCGGCGCGAAACACCTGGTTCCAGCCGCCTTGTAGGGCGGCCGCTCGAACAAGGGAACGCGATCGCCGTTGCAGCATCAATGATTTTTGATTTATGATCAAATTCTTCGGCTCATAAACACCACCCGTGCTCGAACGGGAGGACAAGGGGAGGAACGGATGAGGAAGAAGCTCGACGCGGCCGCGCTGCTCGGCGCGGGATTGATTGCGGCCGGATGCCTCGGCATGGCCGGGAGCGCACTCGCCAAGGACAAATACAAGGTCTATCTGTCGATGAGCTACATCGGCAACGACTGGCAGGGCGAAGCCGCCAACATGGTGAAAGCCATGGCGGCCAGCAAGGACCTCGCCGACAAGGTGGATCTTCAGGTCCAGGTGGCGGGCCCGAACGCGCAGCGGCAGATCCAGCAGATCAACGCCATGGTGCAGGCCGGCGCCAAGGCCATCGTCGTCTATCCGATTTCCCCGACCGCCCTCAACGGCGCCGTGAAGAACGCCTGCGACAAGGGCGTGACCGTCATCGCCTACGATGGCGAGATCTCAGAGCCTTGCGCCTACAACGTCACGATCGATCAGGAGGAGGCTGGGCGCGTAACGGCGGAATGGCTCGCCAAGAAGCTGAACGGCAAGGGCAATATCGTGGTCTTGACCGGCGTTCCGGGCACATCCGTCGACACGCTCCGCACCAAGGCGGCCAAGGAGGTCTTCGCCAAAAATCCGGGCATCAAGATCGTCAACGAAGCGGTCGGCATGTGGAGCCAGGCCGTGACCCGCACGGAGCTGTCCAAGATCCTGGCCACCCGCAATTGGGACGGCATCGACGGGCTTTGGATGCAGGTGGGCTGCTACACCGCCAATACCATGCAGATCGAGGCAGGCCATTCGCTCGACCAGTTGAAGCCCTGCGCCGGAGAAGGCGCGAACGGTGGACGCATCCAGATGCTGCCCGCGACCACTGAGGTGGAAGGCGCCAACGGCACCTACAAGCCCATGGGTGCGCCGCGGATTTCCTATGCCTCACCGCCCTATTCGGGCGGGTTGGCCTTGAAGCTTGCCGTCGCCAAGCTCGACGGCAAGGAAATTCCCAAGAAGACCGTTCTGCCGCTGCCGCTCGTCACCAACGAGACCATCAAGCTGTGCGAGGAAGGCACATGGGCCGAGATGAAGGCGGGCTGCAACGCGTTCAAGCCGTCACTTGTCTCCAATCCGGGCTGGTTCGCGTCGATCTATTCGGCCGAAACGCCGGAACTCGGGTTGCCTGCGGCGCTCGTGGGCCAGCCGGAAAGCTGATGCGGCTGACCTGAGCTGTCACCCCGGGCGGGGTCGAGCCGAGCCCGGG
>JBBPYT010000415.1:0-5490 GCA_038199665.1 Hyphomicrobiales bacterium | reverse complement strand
GCGAATCGAGCCGCCGATGTCGGAGCCGAGCCCGAAAGGCGCACCCGCCGCACCGACGATCGCGCCCTGGGCCACGATCATCCGGATGGCCGCTGCCTTCAAATCCGAGAAATAGCTTTCCGTCGCATCCTCCACGAGCAGGCATTCGAAGCCGCGATCGTTGGCTTCACGCATGGATGTCTGGACGCAGACTTCCGTGGTCACGCCTGCGAAGACGAGGTGGCTGACGCCGAGGTCGGTCAGGATGCCGTAAACTTCCGTGTTCCAGAACATGCCTTTTCCCGGCTTGTCGAGCACGATCTCTCCGTCTCCCGGAGCGCAGGCCGCCACGATGGCATTGCCCGGTTCGCCGCGCACCAGGATGCGACCCATCGGACCGGTGTCGCCGATGCGCATCGCCGCAAGCCCCCGCCGACGCTTGGCCGGCGGGCAATCCGAAAGGTCGGGCCGGTGGCTTTCGCGGGTGTGGATGATCGGCCAGCCTTTCCGCCGGAACAACGCCAGGAGATCCACCACCGTCGGAACGATCCCCTCGAGACGCGACACGTCGTTGCCGAGTGCGGCCCCGAACCCGCCCGGCTCGATGAATGCGTTGCATATCGATGACGACGAGAGCCGTGCGGCCCGGCGGCAAGGCATAAGGATAGGGCTCTGCCGGAACTTCGATCATCAATGCCCCGCCATGTGCCGACCGATGGTGGTCCGGTCGGTCTCGCCCACGGCCGATACGTAGGTGATCTTGCCTTCGGACATCACGGCGACCCGATCGGCAAGTTCGAGGATCTCGTCGAGATCTTCCGACAGGAGCAACACCGCGGCGCCCCGGTTGCGCTGGTCCATCACCTGCGCCCGGATCTCGGCCACGGACGCGAAATCGAGCCCGAAACACGGGTTCGCGACGATCAGCACGTCGACGTCGCCGGACAGCTCCCGAGCCAGGATGGCGCGTTGCACATTGCCGCCGGACAGCGTTTCGACCGGCGCGTCCGGCGACGTGGTTTTGACGTGATACCGTTCGATCAGATCCGCGGCCCGAGCCCGCATGGGCGCGGAAGACAGCCACCATCGAAGCCGCGCCACGGGTGGCTTGTCGAAAGACCGGAAGGCGATGTTCTCGGCGATCGACATGCGCGGCACAGCGGCATTCTTCAGCGGCTCCTCGGGCAGTCCAAAAACCTTGAACCGATCGAAGTCCTTGCGCACCGGTTCGAAAGGCTGATCGTGGACGAAAATGCGTCCGTCGCGCATCGGCCGCTGCCCGGACAGGACCTCGACGAGTGCCGCCTGCCCGTTGCCCGACACGCCAGCTATGCCGACGATTTCTCCCGCCCCCACCTTCAGGCTCACGCCGTCGACCGCCGGCCGCCCTGCGTCGTCGTCGGCGAAAATGCCCGCCAGTTCGACCACCGTTTCCCGCTTGCCGTGGGGCACGCGCGCGGCGCGCTCGCGGATCACCGTGTCACCGATCATCAGGCGGGCCATGCTGTCTCGGGTGATGTCCTTGACCGGCCCTCCCCCCACATAAGCGCCGCGCCGAAGTACCGAAACCGCATCCGCAAAGGCGAGCACTTCCCTGAACTTGTGGCTGATCATGAGCACGGTCAGTTCGCCGCGCTGCGTCATGCCGCGGAGCAGGCCGAGCATCTCGTCGGCCTCGTCGGGCGTGAGCACGGAAGTCGGCTCATCCAGGATGAGGAAGCGCTGGTCGAGATAAAGGAGTTTGAGAATTTCGAGCTTCTGCTTCTCGCCCGCTGCGAGAGAGGCGACAGGAACGTCGAGCGGAACGCGGAACGGCATGCGGTCCATAAAGGCCGCGAGCTTACGCCTTTCGAGAGTCCAATCGATCACGGCGGGAACGTCGGCCCGATTGATGACGAGGTTCTCGGCGCCGGTCAGCGACGGCACCAGCGTGAATTGCTGATACACCATACCGATCCCGAGCGCGCGTGCGTCGCGCGGGTTCCGCACCTCAACCTTAGTCCCGTCGACGAACAGGGACCCCTCGTCCGGTTGATAAAACCCCATGATGCATTTCACGAGAGTCGACTTGCCGGCACCGTTTTCCCCGAGAAGGACGTGGAACTGGCCTGCCGGGATTTCCATGCTGACGTGGTCGAGCGCGGTGAAAGCACCGAAGCGCTTCGTCATAGCCACGGCCGACAGGGCGATGGCGCGGCTCAGTTGAGCATCGCACTGTGTCGAAACGGCGCTCATCGTGCTCTCCCTTTAAGCCGCGGCCTCGACGATGACGGCGACCGGTCCGCCTCCGTCAGGACCCTGATGCTCGGCGCCGCCGGACACGTAAATCTCCGCATGGCCGACGAGGCTCGCCAAGGCACCGGCCGTGAAGCCGCGTGCGTGGCGGGTTGCCGGAATGTCGGAATCGATCAGCATGGTATGCCGATAGCCGCGCACGAGGCCTGTGGACGACGCCTCCGCCTTGGCGATCAGGGCCACCAGGCGCGAGCGTTGGTCGGGAGCGAGTTGGCCGTCGCTCTTCAACCCGACGCGGGCCAGAGCCGAGCGTACCGGCTCGATGTCGAGCGCATCGGCCATCGTGGCGTGATCGATCCGCAGCGGGCCCGACCAGCCGTGGCCGGTGCCGAGCACCACGATCTCATGGCCGAGCAGTTCCACGCCGGCCGAGGCCGAGGCTCGGTTCGAAAAAAGTTGCCACTCGACGCCGATGGCCTGCTCGTCGAGGCTCTGCCGATGGATCTCGCCCAAAGCCACCGCGATCCCCAGAGACGAGGCGGCGCGCGACAGGCCCATGGACTTCAGCGGGTCGCGGGTCACGCACACGGCGCCGCGGGAGCGGGCTTCCGCAACCCGCTCGGGCGTCAACAGGGGACATTTGATCTGTACGAGATGGACATCGGCGGGATCGGTGATCCCGGCATCCGCCATGGCGCGGCGCACGCCGTCCGCCACGAGATCGACCTGGCTCAGCCGGCCCATCGCTTCGGGCGGGAGGTCGCCGGTATGCGCGCGGCCGATGGCCAGGGCATCACTCTCTGCCGCCTCGCCCGAAATGCGGACCTCGAAGAGCGTGATGTGAGGCGCGAGTGCCCCCTCTGTGCCCCCCGACATGACGATGCAGGCCCGGGTCGCGACGTCAGGGTCGGCGTGCTGCCCTAGAAATTCGCGCAGCGCTCGGGACGCCAGCGCCCGCGTCCAATCATTGACGCAGCCATTGCCCTCGGTCTTGCCGAAAATCGCGACAATCGAACTAGGATCGATCCGTCCCGCCCCCAACGCGGCCTCGAGCCCGGATACGTCGTCGGGACTATGTGTCGAGATGCGATGCACGAAGGCCCGACGCGTCATCTCCGCTTATGCTCCGCCAGTGCTGCCAGCACGGCTTCGGAGCGCGACACCGCCCCGAAGACGCCGCCCTGCATAGTCACCATCTTGATCGCGGCATCGTGATTGCCGCGGTCGGTGGCGCCGCAGCAATCCTCCAGGATCAGGCACTCGAAGCCGCGATCGTTGGCCTCCCGCATGGTGGTATGGACGCAGACGTCGGTGGTGATACCGGTGAGCACGAGGTTCCGCAGCCCACGCGTGCGCAAGATCAGCTCGAGGTCGGTAGCGCAAAACGAACCCTTGCCGGGCTTGTCGATCACGATCTCGCCGGGCAGCGCAGCGAGCTCGGGAATGATCTCCCAGCCCGGCTCGCCGCGCACCAGAATCTTGCCGCAAGGACCTACATCGCCGATGCCGGCTCCGATCCGCCGCGAACGCCAGCGTTTGTTGGCCGGCAGGTCGGCAAGATCAGTCCTGTGGCCTTCCCGCGTGTGGAGGATCGTGTAGCCGAGGTTTCGCATGGCGGCCAGCACCCGCCCGATCGGCCCGATGGGCGCGCGGGTGAGCGACAGATCGTAGCCCATCTTGTCGACGTAGCCGCCGATGCCGCAGAAATCGTTCTGCATGTCGATGACGACGAGCGCCGTGTTGTCGGCACGAAGGTCCCCGTCGTAAGGCCAGGGATAGGGATCGGCCCTGATGAAGCGCGAGTTCGCGGCGTCGGAGACGGGATCGCTGGCGCGGTCGCGAGCCTTGGTGGCGATCATTCGGCGGCCGCCTGACGGTGGGACCGGCTGTCGCCGAGATGCTGCACTGCGCCGTAGTTGCGGGTCGGCGCCGCGAAGCCGGAGGAGGTGCCGTCCCTTTCCTTGACCTCGTCTTCCCAGGGAAGTCGATAGCGCCCGGCGACGAGGTCTTGCATGTAGGTGTAGGGACAGTCCTGCGCCCCGCCCGCCACCGCCGTGTAGCCGCGGTGCCCGAACTGGTAGATGTTGTTCTCGACACCCCAATGGATGCGTGCTTCGCGCACGAGGTCTGGCCGCACCTCGGCCGTGATGATCTCGTCCGGCCGGCCACTCGTCCCGTGGGCGACGATCGTTCCGTCGAAATTCACCACCATGCCCTCGCCCATCGAATCGAAAGTGCCGTCCGAGCCGCACATGCACACATTGGCGGTGACCATGAGATTGCAGAAGGCATTGCTCTGATTGGTGAAACGCCAGGATTCGCGGATCGGCGCCGTGTAGCCGGCCGTGCGGAGCATGACCTCGGCACCTTTGTAGGCGCATTCCCGCGCCATTTCGGGAAACATGCCGTCATGGCAGATGATCAGCCCGATTTTGGCGCCGTTCGGACCCTCGATCACCGGAATCCCGAGATCGCCCGGCTCCCAGGGTTCGACCGGCACCCAAGGGTGCATCTTGCGGTAGTAAAGCTTCACGTCCCCGAGATCGTCGATGATCAACCCGACATTGTAGGGGTTACCATTTGGGTTGTGCTCCATGATGGAGAAACAGCCCCAAATCCGGTTGTCGACACAGGCTTTTTTGAAGGCCGCGACTTCAGGCCCACCCATACGACACATGATGGCTGGACGGGTGTCCATGGACAGGCCGTGCAACGCGTATTCGGGGAAGACGACCAGATCCATGCCGGGAAGGTTGGCACGCGCCTTGGTGACAGTGCGCACGATCTTGTCGGTCTGTGCCGCGAGATCGTCTTTCGTCTTCACCACCGGAAGTTGCAGCTGCACGAGGCCGAGCACGAGGCCGTTCGGCGATTTGTTGAGACCTCCCAAGCCGTTCATAAGCCAACCTCACTTGGTGATCGACAGCTCGCCCGGCGCGGCTCGGAACGCCTGTTTCGAATCGGATGACCCGACCAGGATCAGCAGGGTCAGGATGTAGGGGGCCGCGTTGAAGAGGTAATAGCCCTGAGCGATGCCGGTGGACTGCAGCGCCGGGCCGAGCGCGCCGGCGGCGCCGAACAGCAAAGCCGCCACCACGCAGCGGATCGGATTCCAACGCGCGAAGATGACGAGCGCCACCGCCATCAAACCCTGGCCCGAGGACAGGCCTTCGTTCCATGATCCGGGATAATACAGCGACAGAAAGGATCCGCCGACCCCGGCCAGGAAGCCGCCTGCGGCGGTCGATAGAAAACGCACCGTGTCGACCGGAATGC
>JBBPYT010000414.1:0-4343 GCA_038199665.1 Hyphomicrobiales bacterium | reverse complement strand
TCCGGCTTCGGTCTGGTCCTGGCCGAGCATGCCGGCCCGAGGGCCGCGGCGCGAAGGCTCGCCATGATTGCCGGCGTCGCAATGGCCATCACGGCCGTCACCCGCTGGATCTTTCCGCAGGACTACATCTTCTTCGGCATTCTCCACTGCATCGCGGTCACGAACCTGATCGCCCTGCCGTTTTTGCGGGCGCCCGTGGTGGAGGTGCTGGCGGCCGCCGGTCTCGCCGGCATCGCGCCGCTCCTTTTCTCATCGTTGAGGTTCGATGGAGCTTGGTGGTGGTGGCTCGGACTGTCGCAAGCCTCGCCTCGGACGCTCGACTACCGGCCGGTGCTGCCTTGGCTCGCTCCGGTGTTGCTCGGCATCGGGGCTGCCCGAATAGGCCCCGGTCTTCCGGACTGGAGTCCCAGGACGGTTTTGCCGAGGGCTCTGGGCTGGGCCGGGCGGCATAGCCTATTGCTCTACCTCACCCATCAACCTGCGCTTCTGGGCCTCCTTCTCTTGGCTGGTCTGGTCCGCCCGCCTCCGGCGATCGATACGGCAGCGGACTTCTCGCGCCAATGCCGTGCCGAATGCATCTCGGTCGGCGCCGGTGCCGAGGGATGCAACGCTGCTTGCGAGTGCGTCCGAGTCAAACTCGGACCCGTGCTCGGCTCCTCGACGGACGACAAGGCCGAGCCGCTCTCCGCGCCAATGCAGCAAAGACTGCGGGATGCCAGCGCGGCCTGCCTTCGGACGGAACCCCTCGACCCCGGACGGGATACCGGACTCGGGGAAATTCGGTAGCGTGTGGCGTGTGCCAGCTCGGCGGGGCGCCACAGGGCGGATTTCAGCTCTTTGATCCCCGTCGGGTGCAGCTCGCCGGCGGCTCCGATTACGGATCGCGGAGTTTTGCGAGCCCGCCCGAGGCCTGGAGGCGATCAGCGACCGCCGGTGCGCGCGTCCAACTGCTTGATGAGATCGAGAAAGCGATCCGGCACGGGCTGTTTGGCGACATCGTCGTAAACGGCGCGCAGCTGCCGGCCGATATAGGCATGAACATCCGCTCCGCTCAGGAGCCGCGCGGACGTCGGCGCCGGACCGGCAGGCTGATCTTCGGAACGAGCTTTAGTCCGCAAGTTTGCGCTTTCGCCCTCCTTCGATTCCCGTTCGGGAGAGGAGCGCTTCTTGTCGTTTTGTTCTCTCATGGACAGTCCCACCCACCCGCTCCCGAAGCGGACCGCGCCTGCAGCGCGGAGCCGCTTGCGATCAGCTCAGCCTATCTGTACCATTCTGCCGGGTTGACCCGGCATTACGTGCCTCGACCCCGAAGCTATCGACGCTTAACGTGGCAGCAAAAATTTTGTTCCCTGTCGCGAAACTTTTCATGTGATTATGCGTTTTTATACTTCTTGCTGCGCCTTCGCGGCTATTGACCGAGGTTGGGTATGTCGATTTCACAGGCGATCGCTCCGCATCTTCCGCAGCTTCGCCGCTTCGCCCGCGCTTTGACGGGTAGCCAGCGCGGCGGCGACGCTTATGTGGTCGAGACGCTGGAGTCCATCGTCGCCGATCCGACGAACCTGGACACTCAGTCCGATATCCGCTGTGCTCTCTACAAGCTGTTCCTGAAGCTCTGGAATTCGGTTTCGGTCAACAAGGTGACGGATGGCGGCGCTGTTTCCACCGATGAACTCGGTGCGACCCGGCGTCTGGAAGCCATTTCGCTGAGACCTCGCGTCGCTCTGCTGCTGACGGCCCTCGAAGGGTTCGACCTCAACGAGGTGTCGCGAACCATGGATTGCTCGGTCGACCAAGCGAAAGCTCTGATCGAAACAGCCAATACCGAGATCGCGGCGCAGATTTCGACCGATGTCCTGATCATCGAGGACGAGCCGCTGATCGCGCTCGACCTGCAGAATGTCGTGGAAGACCTTGGCCACCGCGTCGTCGACGTCGCACGGACGCATCGCGAGGCCCTGAAAGCGATCGAGCACCATCATCCCGGCCTCATCCTGGCTGACATCCAGCTCGCCGACGGCAGTTCCGGCCTGGAGGCGGTCAATGAAATCCTGGGATCTTTCGAGGTGCCTGTGATTTTCATCACGGCCTATCCCGAAAGGTTTCTGACCGGCGCGCCGCCCGAGCCGGCATTCCTGATCGCCAAGCCGTTCTCGATCGAAACGCTTCGCGCGGTCATCAGCCAGGTTCTGTTCTTCGACCGGAAATCCCATCGGCGGGCACCGGCCCAAGCGTCGCTTTCAGCGCGCGCCTGACCCTGGAACATAAGCGGAGCGGAGCGCGGCGCCGGTGCGCCTGCGGCTGTCTTGCGCACTGGATGTCACCTCTGATCGCCGGAATTCGAACGCGGCCGCGTCCGAACGCGTTGATGGACCTCTTGTGCCGGTTCGGTTCGCAACGCGCGGAATGGCGCGCTTTTCGCGGGATCAGAAACCGGTCGGTCTCCGGCTGAGCAAGCCTGGCAATCCGCCCGGTGCCGTCCCGTGCGGCCTGCTCGGTGATGCTACAAGGCCACCCCCTCAACATTCGAGATAAATGAAGTGAGAACGGCGACGCCGAGGATTGTCGTGCTCGTCTCCGACGCGCCCCGAGGAATGGGAGGGGAGCGCATTCATCGGGACGCGCATCCGACCAACGCTCGACCGCACCAACTGTTCCTCCGAGAGATCCGCGTCGGCAATCCCGTCCGCGAACGAGCCACCATCGGCGCGGAGGCCCCGGTATCGGCAAGAATGGTCGGACGATGCAATAGTCGTGGGAAGAATGCCGGACCTCATATGCGATCGTTCTATCGGCCAGATGTTGCGGCTATAGTGGGTTGACAGGTGATTCGTTTCACGGCGCTGCACGAAGTCCGGCATCGGCCAGAAGCAACGCTGGCGTGGCCGCGTCAGCCATCGTCGTTGGAGATCGACAAAGGCAAGGTTTCCTCGTCCACATCCTTCATCCCAAGCTCGATGGGTACCGTATGTCCTTTGTCCAAATCGAACCGGATCGCGCCGAACATCCTGTCGACGTAGTAGAGCGTTTGGCCGCACTACGGGATTGGTCGTTCGATCGCGAAGACGAAGACGAGATTTCGATCTCGGTGGAAGGCGGAGCGGCCGACTACCATGTAGCGTTCACCTGGCTGGCCGATCTCGAGGCGCTGCACGTCGGATGCGCCTTCGATCTCAAGGTCCCGGACCGTCGCCACACCGCCATGCATTCTCTCGTGGCGCTCATCAACGAGCAGCTCTGGATCGGTCACTTCGATATTTGGAGCCATGAGAACGTCGTGATGTTCCGACATTCCTTGCTGATGGCCGGCGGAGCCGATCCGGACGGTCGCCAATGCGAGGCGATCTTGAAAACGGCGGTGGCGGCCTGCGATCGCTATTACCAGGCTTTTCAATTCGTGCTTTGGGCGGGCAAGTCGGCGCGCGAAGCGCTGGACGGCGCCATGTTCGAGACCGAGGGAGAGGCGTGACCGCTGCTCCGTCCGAAACGGCGACCGTGGCCGGCTCGATCCTCCTGGCCGGGGCCGGCAAGATGGGCGGCGCGCTGCTCGAGGGTTGGTTGGCGCTCGGCATCGAGGGTCGACGAGTGACGGTGGTCGATCCTCATCCGACCGAGGCGCTCGAGGCCTCGTGCGGCGCGGCCGGGGTCGCCTTGAACCCCCCGCCGGGGCAAATCGCCGTGCCCGACGTCCTCGTGCTCGCGGTCAAGCCGCAGGCCCTCGACATGGTGGCCCCCTCCATCGCGCCGGCGATCGGACCGCAAACCCTGCTGCTTTCGGTCATTGCCGGCAAGACGATGCGCGACTTGGCGGCGCGGCTGCCCCATGCGGCCGTGATCCTGCGTGCCATGCCGAATACGCCCGCCGCGGTGGGGCGGGGCATTACGGGGGTCGTCGCTAACGGCCCTTTGTCCGAAGCGCAGCGGCAATTGATCGACCGGCTTTTGCAGGCGGTCGGCCGGGTCGAATGGCTGGCAAGCGAGGACCTGATCGACGCCGTGACGGCGGTTTCGGGCTCTGGCCCGGCCTATGTGTTTTTCCTGACCGAATGTCTCGCCAAGGCCGGGGAGGAGGCCGGGCTGGACGCTGAACTAGCTCGCCGGTTGGCGCGCGCCACCGTGGAGGGGGCAGGCGAACTGATGTTCAGGACGCCCGGAACGACGCCCGAAATCTTGCGTCGGAACGTCACTTCGCCCGGTGGCACCACCGCCGCGGCCCTCGAGGTGCTGATGGGACCGCAGGGGATGCCGCCCCTGGTCTCCCGCGCCGTCGCGGCCGCGCAAAGGCGCGCGAAGGACCTTGCCGGCTGATCGGGGTTCGCGGGTCTCTCTGTCTTGCTTAAGCT
>JBBPYT010000413.1:0-4555 GCA_038199665.1 Hyphomicrobiales bacterium | reverse complement strand
TCGAGATAATCGGGCTGCCCTTGCAGCTTGAGGTGCGCCACCACCTTCTCGACCTCGCCGTCGCTGACGAAGGGGCCGTGCACGCGGGCGATGCGGCCGCCGCCCGCCATGTAGAGCATGTCGCCTTGGCCGAGCAGCTGTTCGGCGCCCTGTTCGCCAAGGATCGTGCGGCTGTCGATCTTCGACGTCACCTGGAACGAGATGCGGGTCGGGAAATTGGCCTTGATGGTGCCGGTGATGACGTCGACCGAGGGGCGCTGCGTCGCCATGATGAGGTGGATGCCGGCGGCCCGCGCCATCTGGGCGAGGCGCTGGATCGCGCCTTCGATGTCCTTGCCGGCCACCATCATCAGATCGGCCATCTCGTCGACGATCACCACGATATAGGGCAGAACCGATAGGGTCATCTCCTCCAGCTCATAGACCGCTTCGCCGGTGTCCTTGTCATAGCCGGTCTGCACGGTACGGGTGACCACCTCGCCTTTGGCCGCGGCCTCGGCGACGCGCGCGTTGAAGCCGTCGATGTTGCGCACGCCGACCTTGGACATCTTCTTGTAGCGGTCCTCCATCTCGCGGACCGCCCATTTCAGCGCCACCACGGCCTTTTTGGGATCCGTGACGACCGGCGTCAGCAGATGCGGAATGCCGTCATACACGGAAAGCTCCAGCATCTTGGGGTCGATCATGATGAGGCGGCACTCTTCCGGGCGCAGCCTGTAGAGCAGGGACAGGATCATGGTGTTGATGGCGACCGACTTGCCCGAGCCGGTGGTGCCGGCCACCAGCAGATGCGGCATGCGGGCCAGGTCGACGATCACCGCCTCGCCGCCGATCGTCTTGCCGAGCGCGATGGCTAGCTTGTTTCTGCTTTTCTGGAAGTCCTCCGAAGCGACCAGTTCACGCAGGAACACCGTCTCCCGGCGCTGGTTCGGCAGTTCGATGCCGATGGCGTTGCGGCCCTGCACGACCGCGACGCGGGCCGAGATCGCCGACATCGACCGGGCGATGTCATCGGCGAGGCCGATGACCCGCGACGATTTTATGCCCGGTGCAGGCTCCAGTTCATAGAGGGTGACGACCGGCCCTGGCCGCACGTTGATGATCTCGCCGCGAACACCGAAATCCTCCAGCACGCCTTCGAGCAGGCGCGCATTCTGTGCGAGCGCATCTTCCGAGATGGTGCTCGCAACGTTGCGCTTCGGTTCGGCCAGAAAGCCTGCAGGCGGAAACTGATAAGCTGCGCGAGGATCCGAAGCGTCCCGCACCGACCGCGTGGCTGACCTCGGCGCGGCTGCGGGCGCGAAAATCTGTGCTGCGCCGCGCACCGGAGCGCGCGACAGTGCCGGGTCCAGCTCCAGCATCCGGTCCGCATGCGCCGGCGCCGGTGCAAGCGGAGCGTTGGGCTGCGCTCGCCCGCGGGCTTCGGGTGAAGGCCGGTCGAATGTGGGTTCCATCCTGCCTCCGACGGGCCGGGGAACGCGAGAGTCCACGCGCCCGTCTGGGGCGAGCGAAGAAGGTGCATCATGTCCGACCGTCCAGGGCATGTGCTCCTCGGCCGAGCCGTCGGGCTTGCCGCGCCTGAGAAGCCGCATCAGCCCCGCCTTGAGACTCAAGAAGGCATGGATCACTGCGCCCAAGGATACCAGCCCGACGCCCGGCTCGCCCTCCGGATCGTCCTCGAACGGCTGACGGAGGGATTTCGGAATCGGCACCCATTCGTAGGCGGCCGGCCCGTCCTCCTCGGCTTCCGCCGAAGAGGACTGCAGGCCGAAGCCAGCCGACGCCGTCAATGACAGGATCATCACTCCGGCGAGCGCTACCGCAACGATGATCAGGCTCGGCTCCGACGTTCCGAACAGATGGCGCGGGATCGCCAGAACCGCGTCCCCGATCACTCCACCAAGCCCGCTGGGCAAAGGCCACCGATCGGTTGCGGGAAACGCGGACGCGAGTGCCGTCGCGGCGCAGCCCCCCAACACCAGCAGGATCAGGCGCAGGCGCGGGTGGTCGAGTTCTCGTTTCGTCAACAAACGCCAGCCCCAGCACGCCAGCGGAGGCAGGATGGCAACGACCGCAATTCCGAGCAATTGCATGATGAGGTCGGCCGTGACCGCACCGGCGGGGCCGACCAGGTTGCGCACGGGCCCGTCGGTAGCGTGGTTCCAGCTCGGGTCCTGGATGGACCAGGTCGCCAAGGCCACGCTGGCGACCGCGATCGCAGCGAGAAGAACCAGACCTCCGATTTCGGCCAAGCGCCGTCCCAGGAACTCGCGCACGGATTCGGGCATGTAGTCGGTCGGCGAGAACGTCGTGATACGCACGTGCAGCCCGAATTGAAACCACGGATCGCGGCGATGCCTTCCGCCGCATGCTGACCCCGGAGGGGGGTGCATGTGGAAGAACAGGCTCGCCGAGTCCCGAACCTAGGGCGATATGCTTAAGCGATCGTCACCGTGCCGCTTTCTTTTCAGGGAGCAGACGAGCAAAGCCTTCGCCCTAGGCCGCAGCGTAAGCGTCAGCTGAAGCTCGTCTTGCGAGCGGCGATTTGATCGGGATTCTGGCCACCTGCATTTGGTGGTGGTTCAAATGAGCGACACAGGGGTCATCGAGAGCGGGCTCAGGAGTGCTCATACGAGGGCTCGGGAGGTGCGGGGCGAGGTTCTTGCCGGCCCTGAGCGGCGTCGGCGCTGGAGCACGGACGAGAAGCTGCGTATTCTGGCGCAAAGCGTGGCTCCGGGATCTTCGCCATCACTGACCCGCCGACTGCATGGGATCAGCAGCGGCCAGCTCTACACGTGGCGCAAGCAGTTTCGTGCGGGCGAGTTGACCGGGTTCATCCCGTCAGCATCGCGCCTTGGATCGGAGGCAGGCGGCGCCAGAGCCGCAATCCTTACAGCGTGCTGGAAACAGCCAAGCTCAACGGGCTCGATCCCGAAGCCTACCTAGCCGACGTGATCGACCGCATGGCAAAGGGCCATCCGATCAATCAACTCGACGACCTTCTGCCCTGGCGTTGGCAACGCGCGCCTGCCAGAATGGCCGCATGAGCGACACGGGTGACATTGCCATTCTCCGGATCGAACTGGCGGACATCCAACCGCTGATCTGGCGCCGCGTTGCCGTGCGCAACTCGACCAATCTCCAGACTTTGCACCGCATCATCCAGGCCGCCATGGGCTGGCTCGATTATCACCTTTGGGAGTTCACGGTCGAGGATACGATCTACGGCATCCCGGATTCCGACGCCACCACATGGGGCCCCGTCGTGCATCGCGCCAGCACGACCAAGCTGGTCAAGATCATCGACGGCGGAGCCAGCACGTTCGGCTACACCTACGATATGGGCGACAACTGGGAGCATCGGATCATCGTCGAGCGCACCCAAAGCGCCGAACCCGGAACACTCTATCCCGTGTTCCTCGGCGGCGAGCGACGCTGTCCGCCCGAAGACTGTGGCAGTGTTCCGGGCTACTACGAATTCCTTGCAAGCATCGCAGGTCCTGACAAAGGGAAAGGCAGCCGCAAGAAAAAGGAAGCTCTGAACTGGTACGGCCGGCCCTACGGTCCCGACGACATCGATGAGCAACAAATCCAGGCCGCCCTCAACCGCATTGCCCGAGCGGCCCGCCCACGAACATCCAGCCCGGTCAAATCATAACTGCCGCGTCGCTCAGCTGACGCTTACGTCCCAGCGCACGCCGCCCGGCTGCACGCGCGAGCGGCGGCCGAAGCCTTCGCGCGGCATGGACCAACAGCGCCGCTGCGGGCGAGGGTTTGGCTGTGTGGGATTGGGAGGTTGGGTTGGTTGGTTGCGGGGGCAGGATTTGAACCTGCGGCCTTCAGGTTATGAGCCTGACGAGCTACCGGGCTGCTCCACCCCGCGCCAAATCGAAGGGACGTGAAGACGCAGGACCGACGACGGATGAACTTTGTCTGTCGTCGGCACTCAGTCTTCAGTCGTGCATGGTGATGAGGGAATGGTGTTCTGTTTGCCCTTGGCAGGCCTGGCGGCGACCTACTCTCCCAGGTCTTGAGACATAGTACCATTGGCGCTGAGGCGTTTGACGGCCGAGTTCGGGATGGGATCGGGTCTGGTCACCTCGCAAAAGCCACCAGGCCGGCGAAGGGCAAACAATGATGCGTCACCGGCGATCGGTGACCAGACTTGTCTGATCACCGATCCCCGGTGGCGGGAACACGAAGCAAACTGGGCTTTTGCCGAGAACCGAGAACCGACCACAGAGGACCGACAAGGCTGCGCCTCGTCCCTCTTCCGCGGTCCGTCGTCCGTCTTCTGCTTCGCGCATAGCGAACTTCTGCTTCGCGCATAGCGAAGCCCGAGCATTGATAAATGAGAGCGATCAAGCCGAACGAGCGATTAGTACCGGTCAGCTGCACGCATTGCTGCGCTTCCACACCCGGCCTATCAACGTGGTGGTCTTCCACGGCTCTTCAGGGAGAACTCGTTTTGAGGTGGGTTTCCGGCTTAGATGCCTTCAGCGGTTATCCCGTCCGTACATAGCTACCCTGCACTGCGGCTGGCGCCACAACAGGT